>JAJEDS010000300.1 GCA_022821365.1 Dehalococcoidia bacterium
CCGGAGCAAGCTGCTGGGTGAACGCTACAAAAAGTTTCGCCAGATGGGTGAGACCAGCGCCTATTCTCAGGAGGCCATGGACCGGGAAGTGGAACTCCTCCTTCGCATAACGGCCGGCGCCCGCCGTACTGCGCAATCGACCAGGAACAACAGAAAAAGGGCTCCGGAGAAGACCCCCGAAGCCCCGGTTATGCCGCTGGAAATTGACTAGCCCTTTTCCCTTTTGCCAGCTTGTCTTTCCGTGCCTGTCCGGTGGTCAGGCAGGGTCTCGGCCCAACGCGTTGAGGCTCTGCTTCATTCCGTCCACCAGGCTGGCGTATTCCTCGCCCACTTCCGAGTCCAGTAGCGCCGTGGGGCAACTGCTGTCCCGGTACGCCGCCCTCAACTCCAGGGAACCCAGGTATGGCGCGTCAACTTCATGGGCCAGGTTTTCGCCCCCGCCTTGCCCGAAAACCTCGCCAGTGTAGTTTTCAACAATGCCAATGACGTTAAGGTTGAGCTTGCGGATCATGTTGATGCAGCGCTTGGCGTCGATGTTGGCCAGTTCCTGCGGCGTGCTGACCACTACAAACCCGTCCATGGGCAGCGTCTGCATCACCGTAAGCGGTGAGTCGGACGTTCCGGGAGGCATGTCGACAATCAGATAGTCCAGTTCTCCCCAGTCCGTGGATTGCAGGAACTGGTTTATGGCGTTGTGAATCATGGGGCCGCGCCAGATTATTGCCTCTTCCTCGTTCTCCTGGAAGAAGGACATGGAAATGACCTTCACGCCCCACTTTTCCGCCGGAACTATTTGGCCGTTAACGTAGTCCGCCTTTTCGGTAATTCCCAGCACCTTGGTAACATTGGGACAGTCGATGTCCACGTCCAGCAGGCCTACCTTCAAGTCGTCCTGGGCCAGGGTGGCGGCCAGGTTCACTGCCACCGTGGTCTTGCCCACTCCCCCCTTGCCGCTGTAAACGCCGACCTTGGTACTGATAGTTGCCAGTTTTTCATTAATCTGCCGCCGCTGCTGCCAGCTGCGGCGTATCTGTTCCAGCCTGGGATTTTCCTGGGGCGTGGCCATAATTCCTCTCAGCCTTCGCCGGATCTGGGATTTGTCGGGCTATTCACCGGCGCGCTATCGTTCACCGCCGGGCTAGATGCCCAGCATCATGCGGGCTTCTTCGCTGATCATCTCGGGCGACCAGGGCGGGTCAAAGGTTAGTTCAATCTCCACCTCTTCGACTCCATCCAGGTCCTGGACTGCCCATTCCGCCTGCTGGGCAATATGGGGTCCCATGCCGCAGCCGGGGAAGGTGAGGGTCATCTGGACAAACACATTGTTGTCGTCGCTTACCTGGACATCGTAAATCAGGCCCAGGTCCACCACGTTCACCGGTATCTCCGGGTCGTAAACGGTCTTCAACGCCTGGTAAACTTCTTCACTCGATACTTCGGCGGGCATATTGCCTCCTTATCCGATCTGACTGGATTTAGTATATGGAACCCGGCCCGGCAGGTCAACGATATTCGTAACCGGGCCACCGGAGCGGCCATTGCCCGGAACTGGAGTGCATTCCGATTCGAGCTTGCCGAGAATTCGCGCACTCATGATTCGACAAGCTCAAAAGGTAAGGATTTTCGCCCAGTTCAGCGGCGCAATACCGGTAGCAGCCACCTGGCTGCCGCCAGATTTTACGGTATCAGCAGCAGCTTGCCCGTGGTGGCCCTCCCCGCCAGTTGCCGGTGGGCCTCGGCCGCCTCAGACAGTGGGAAGACGTGCTCCACCCGCAGCTTCAGTTCGCCGGAAAGCACCCAGCCCAGGACGTCTCCCGCACGCTGGCGCAGTTCCTCGGTGGTTGCCGTGTAGTCTCCCAGCCCTGGCCGCGTCAGGTATAGTGAACCGTTGCCCAGGATTCTTGGGTCCATAGGGGGCACTACTCCGCTGGCCTGTCCGTACAACACCATGTAACCCCGCCTTCCCAGGCAGCTCACGCTCTTGTCGAAGGTGGTCAATCCGACCGCGTCGTACACCGCCTTCAGACCTTCCCCGTTTGTGGCATCCTTGATTACGTCGGCAAAGTCTTCCTGGGTATAGAGTATGACGTGGTCCGCCCCGGCGCCCCTGGCCAGTTCGGCCTTCTCCTCCGTCGATACGGTGGCAAAAACGTATCCGCCCAGCCGCTTGATCATCTGGATCAGCAGCAGGCCCACTCCTCCGGCACCGGCGTGGACCAGCACCTTGTCGCCCGGTTGAACCGGGTAGGTGGAATGGCACAAGTAGTGGGCCGTCATGCCCTGGAGCATGACGGCGGCGCCTTCCCGGGCGCCCAGGCCCTCGGGCATTTTCACCAGCCGGGAAGCGGCCACCACCGCCTGTTCGGCATAGGAACCCTGGCTGCTGCTGTAGGCCACCACGTCCCCTTCTTTCAGGTCGCTCACCGCCGAACCCACGGAGCGGACCACACCGGCCCCCTCTACGCCTATGGTCCTCGGCAGGGGAGGCCCGGGGTTGATCCCGGCGCGGCTGTAAATATCGGTGAAGTTGACTCCCACCGCCTGGATTTCTACCAGGGCATCTGCATCGCCGGGAACCAGATCGGTCACCTCCCGGTACTGCATTACCTCCGGGCCGCCAAATTCGTCAATCTGAACCGCTCTCATGCTTTCTCCTCGTATCAATGCAATGTAAACGCGCCAGCAGGTGACGCTGGCCTAGTATAACACCAGGGATACCAAATGATGGGCGGACCTATGGAATAAAGCCCCGCCAAAAGTTCTTGATACTCCCTTTTTGCCCAACACGGCGCTCGTTCGATCAGGAAGAGTTTTCTCCACGTCCCTACGGGAGGCGCCCCCTTCAGGCGCCTTGCCGTAGGCAAAATCCACGTTGCCAGTGCCCCCGATTACTGTTACCATAGTGGTCGTGAAGCTGAACCTTCTCCGTTCGGACTTGCAATGTTCTTGGTAAAGGATCTCAAGGTCGTGAGGAAATTCCCGCCGAAGTTAGGGTCCTGTTTGCACAGGCTGAAGCCTCGGCAAGCCGGCGTTTTTACCCCGTCCATCCTTGGCGACCTTCCCTCACCTGTTTCCCCAGGCAAGTCCCCTTATCTTGACCATTTGACCTTAAAGGCACTATGCCCACTGAAACCCCGGTGTGGGATTACCCGGCTACCCCAACTGCTCAATGTTGTTTTTCAATGCTCTGGCGGCCTGGCGCAGTATTTATCCACTTGCTGCCATTCGGGGCCGCCCAACCAAAAGCACGCAGGAGGTATTCGCCTTGGTTACGCCCAATGATTCTGCCACCGATGCTGCCGTTGTTTCGGCGCAACCTTCAGAACGGGCGACGCCCGACAACCTGCACGAAGCTCTTGGGCTGTTCGTCATTGAGAAGAAAAATCTCAAGAACTCCAAGAAGTCGATGGATGGGCACCAGGAAATTCTCCGATTCATAGACTGGTACGGCCGGGACCGCAGGATTCACGATCTTTCGCCCAGCCTTGTCGAGGATTACGCTCGTGAGTTCTCACAAAGGGGAGCAGACGCCCACAAAAGACTGGTTCCCGTAAAGGAGTTCTTCGTTTTCCTTAGGAAGATGGAATGGGTCGAGATTAACCTGTCTGTCCACCTTAGGGCCAGCCGTTCACGCCGGACCGGGACGGGCCGCCAGACTACGGCAGCCGATAGCCAGGCCAGCGGCCCCCGCTTGAGTCAGGAAGGGTACGAGCGCCTGGTTGATGAACTGGAAAAGTACAAGGTGGAAAAGGTAAAGGCCGACGAGGAAGTCCGGGAAGCCATGGCCGGCAAGGACTTCCGCGAGAATGCGCCCCTGGACGCCGCCAAGGAACGCCAGGGTTTCGTCGCCGCCAAGATTCGCGAACTCGAATCCGAAGTGACCAATGCCCAGATCCTGACTGGAGAGGCCGATGCCAATTCGGGCAAGCGCGTGGTGGTGGGCAGCAGTATCACCATAAAGGACGTGGGTTCGGGCAAGGTCATCAACTACACCCTGGTGGACAAGCGGGAAGCCGACGTTAAGTCCGGCAAGATTTCCACTGTTTCCCCCGTGGGCCAGGCCCTGCTGGACAAGACAGTAGGAGATAAGGTGGAAATTACGGTTCCTAGAGGGACCATGAGCTTCATTATCGAGAAAATCGGGGCCTGATTCCGTAACTTAAACCCGCTGACCAGTCATCCGGCGCCGGCAGAAGTCCGGACCCGGCAAAGAATCAGGGGTGAGCTG
>JAJEDS010000295.1 GCA_022821365.1 Dehalococcoidia bacterium
TCGTCCTGGCCCTGCTCCCCTGGGCCTGGGACCACCGCTACGACGACATTCTTTACGGCGAGACCCCCGCGTAACCGGCGAAGGCTCCCGTAGGGGCGGTCCTTTGTGTCCTTCGTGTCCTTCGTGGACAGAAAAGAGAAATCAGCGAATACTAAAACGCGATTACCCTGCCTGCCCAAGGGGCCAAGTTGACAACCTATTGCTGCTGTGCTGGAATGGCCCTAACCTAGGTTGGCTGCAAATTGCAGCAGTATCTGTCCCAAATAGCGCATATAGCGCCGATAGATAGAAGGGGGGAGTATGACTACCGAACAGTCCAGCAACGGCAAGAGCTTCGTCTACGTGGGCCTGGCAGGCGAGACCGCTCCCGGGAGAGTCGTAGCCAGCGGCCTGTACCGCATGGCCCAGGGGGGTGGCGGTTGGGAACTGCTTGAAAACGGCCTGCCCGAAGCGCCTGCCATCCGGGCCATTGCAATCCACCCCGAGCGTTCCAGCACCGTGTTCGTCGGTACCCAGGACGGGCCGTACCGCAGCGAGGACCACGGCGACCACTGGGAGAAGGTCAACGTGCCCGACCACGGGCTGCCGGTGTGGTCGCTGCTCTTCCATCCCCGGGACCCCAACGTTATGTTCGCCGGTTACGAGTCGTCGGAGATTTACCGCAGCGACGACGGCGGCGAACGGTGGCAGCAGCTTCCGGTAAGTGTCCGATTCCCCGAGGTTACGGTGGGCCCCGGCGCCAACCTGGCCAAGCGGGTGCTGCAAATTGCCGGAGTTCCGGCCAATACCGATGAGCTGTACGGCGCCATTGAGGTTGGAGGGATCATTCGCAGCCAGGACGGGGGCGAACACTGGGAGCAGCTTAGCCACGGCCAGTACGTCAACGACGACCCGGTGGATATGCACGGGGTGCTGGCCAGCAGCTTCCGGCCCGGCACGGTCCTTGGCATAGGCCGCGCCGGTATGTTCCGCAGCAACGATAAGGGCAACTTCTGGTCCCGGGTACAGCTGGACCCCCTGAACGAGAAGGGGCAGACCTACTGCCGCCAGATCCGCGAGGTGCCCGGCGATCCCAAGACCATCTGGGTGGCCGCCGGGGCCAACTTCATGAGCGACCTGGGCGTGCTGTTCCGGAGCAAGGACGGCGGCGCAAGCTGGGACCGGGTGGAGACGGGCTTCGAGCCCAACAGCACGCTGTTCGGCCTGGCCTTCGACGAGCGTCATCCCAGCACCATGTACTGCGCCTCCAGCAACGGCCAGGTCTGGGGCAGCAGCGACAGCGGCGAGACCTGGGCCGACCATCCCCTGCCCGAAGGGGCCAGGCAGGTTTATTCCATGGCCTGCGGTTAGTTCCAGGGCCCGCGGTCAGTTGCGCCAAGAGGGGGCGGCGCTACCTTGGCTGGTAGCGCCGCAGCCTTTACATCCGCGGCCAGCCTACGATACTATGTATCGTAACAGGCGCCCGCACGGGCCTCATTGATTTGTTTCTGAGCACGTCTTCTTCAACTGCTGGCGCAAGCTGGGAACTCAGCGAGTATTACAGCGGTCAAAGCCCAGGAGGTGATCCCAAATGGCTTGGAGACTGGGTTTCGCTACTCTATTGGTACCCGGAATCATCATTGTCATTGTGGCGATGGGCGGAATCTTTCTGCAGAACTCCAGGTCGGGGGAAGCCACTCAACCCAGCATAGGCATCACGGCAGAGGCCCTTCTGGAATCACCGTCGGGTGAATTCCTGGGAACCGCCGCTTTCCGGCAGGGCGCCGCCGGAGTGTTGATCATGGCCGAAATGACGGGGCTAACCCCTGGCGGCCACGCCTTTGTCATCCACGAGACAGGGGCCTGTACTCCTGACTTTGGCGCCGCCGGTGACCACTTTAACCCTGCTGAAACGGACCACGGCTTCGTACATCCGGCATGGAAGCGCGGCGGGTCAGTGGGCGCCCACGGCGGCGATCTCCCCAATATCTACGCCGCCGCTGACGGTTCCGCACGTGCCGACTTCTTCACCACCGGAATCACGCTGGATACGGGTCAAAGCCATTCCATTTTTGACGCCGATGGTTCCGCCCTCATCGTCTACGAACACCCTGACAGTTACGGCGAGGAGGAGTCGGACACCGGCGCGCGGGTAGCCTGCGGGGTGATCAATCGAAGCTAAACTAAAGCCAAAGTGGGATGTGCATTTGGCAACATTGCGTTGGTCTTTTGCCACCAGCGTAGGAGCGATTCGCGAATCGCCCCTACGCTGGCAGGCTACGCCGCCATTAGTTGCCGGGTTCCTATCCAAGAGTAACTAAGAGTGCTAAAGGGCCCCATCGGCAGGATTCAACCTCAAAATGCACTTCCCAGCTTGGCTTTGGTTTAGAAATCAGGTTGGCAACCCTGAAACCGTCGACGGTCAGATTACAGGGCAACCGGCCGTGGAGGACTCGCCAGAAGCAACCGGAATGCAACGATACCGGCTTCTGCCCCGTCCTGGTGCGCACCCATCCACCCCCCTACCCCCCAACCGCAACCCTGCTCCGGTAAACCTCCACCGGCCTCTTCACCAGCGGCGTCAGCAGCATTACCGGCGCCATCAGCAGGAGGCCCACGCCGGCGTTGATGCCTATGGCTATGGAGATGGTGAAGGCCGAGGCGATGGCGCCGATTTCCACGCCGCCGATGAGGTGGCCCAGGCCGTTGACCAGCCCCTGGGACCCCATTATCCGGCCGCGCATCTCCGCCGGGGACGACAGCAGCAGGATGGTGCTCTGCATGGTGCTGAAGCCCGACTGGCCCACCCCCGCGCTGAAGAGCAGCAGGAAGGAGACCAGGAACCAGGGCGACCAGGCCACCGCTGCCACGCCGATTCCCACGATCATGGCGCCGATGGCGAAGTAGCGGCCGTGGAAGGTGTAGTTGCGGCGGGAGCCGATGATTATCGCCCCCACCAGCGTGCCAATGCCCTCGGCCGCGCCGATGACGCCTCCCAGGGCCGGGCCAACCTTCAGCACCTCGGTGGCTATGACGGGGATAAAGTACTGCAGGGGCAGCACCATACCGTTCATCACCAGCGAAATTGACAGTACGCCCAGCACAAACTTGTTGGAGAAAGAATGGCCTATGCCCGACTTGATGCCCTGCCAGAAGGCGCGGTCGCGGCCCACCACTGCCGCCGCCGGGGGCAGGCGCAGCCGGAACATCAGCACGGCGGCCACCAGGTCCAGGGCCACCAGCACCATGTACGCGCCGGTGAACCCGTAGAAGGCGATGAGCAAACCCCCGGCTATGGGGCCCAGGATTTTGCCCACGTTGTTGGTGATGGTCTCCAGGGACATGGCGTGGGCAATGCGGTCCTGCCCCGCCAGGTCGAAAAGCGCCGCCCGCCGGGTAGGGTCGTCCAGCACCTTGGCCGTCCCCTGCAGCAAGATGGCAAAGAAGACAAACCAGGGGTGAATCAGGTCCAGCAGCAGCAGCGCCAGCAGGGCCGAGGCCACCAGCAGGTAGAAGGTGTGGATACCCGTCAGGATGCGCCACCGGTCCAGCCTGTCGGCCAGCATACCTGCCACCAAGGACAGGGGCGGCCGGGGCCCGTTGAGGAAGGCGGAGATCAGCCCCACCTGGAAGGCCGAGTCGGTAAGTTCGTAGATGAGATAGCCCAGGACCAGCAGTTCCATGCGCCGGGAGATTTCATGGACCCAGCGCGCCGCCCACAACAGGCGGAAGTCGGGGTTCTGCAGGACCATCAGGGCGGGAATGCCGGAAAGTGCAGGCAATGGGATATGTCCTCGGGGAATCCGTCCAGCGCCCGGACCGGGGGAAGGGGTTCCGTCCCCTCTTCATGCGCCGGAGGTCCCAGTTAAGCAGGTTGACTCAGGTCGCCAACATACGCCGATGGGACGGGACAAGTCAACCGGGGCTGGAATAGGGGGCAGGCCGGTTCTTGACATAGAGGCGCAGAGACGCGGAGGTTTACAGAGCACCCCCGCGTCTCTGCGTCTCGCTGTCAGGGATGCCCCAGGCGTACAGAAATGGCTGTGGGCGAGTACAATATGCCAGTTGTTGATGAATGTTCGTCAAGAGGCAATTGAAGAACTGGACGGGAACCCTTCGCGAATAGGCAGAGGGCGCGGACCGCAATCCTGAGTTTGTTGCAACTGGGATGTTCTTCGCTGAAAATAGCAAGAGTGAGCAGAGGGCAATGTTTCCCTGAAGGAGCAGCACCGGTGGGAATTTTGAACGTAACAATTCAGGTGGGAAACCCCCAGGGCACCGCTTTCGAGGACTTGGAAGTTACAGTGGATACGGGTTGCAGCTACACCGCGGTTCCCAGAACCATGCTGGAGCGGCTGCAAGTAGCAGTGGATGACTCGGCTCCTTCAATACTGGCCGATGGCAGAGAAGTGCCCGTTGACGTGGGTGAGACTATCATCAGGCTGGAAGGGAGGCAGCTTCACACGCCAGTCATGTTCGCCGAAGAAGGGGAACCGGCGCTCCTGGGCGTGGTTACCTTGGAGCAAGCCAGACTGGCCGTAGATCCGCTTGCACAGAGGTTAGTTCCGACCATATTGCTGCGCTACTGAGCCAGCGAAAATAAAGTGTCTCGCATCTGCGACCCTCAACGGTCTCTCACGAGGACGAATCAAGTCATGTCTCTCCCGCTATCAGGCGCCGGAATTCCGGCTCTCCGAGATTAACCCCCTGCTCTGGAGCGGCCATGTTCTCCGACATACACCACATCAGCTACCTGGTCCCCGACCTGGACGGGGCTATTGATTCCTACGGGGAGAGGTTTGGGGCAACCGTTACGGGCAGGGGGACAGTGTCCAACCTGGGCGAGGTGGCCTTCCTGCAGGTGGGCGACGTGGAGGTGGAGTTCATCTGCCCTGTAGACCAATCAGCCCTTGCAGACGCTGACGGGAAATGGGTGGTCCACCACATGGCCTACGTCGTGGAAGACCTGGACCGGGTCGTGGCAGAACACCGGCAGCGGGGCTATAACTTCGTAACCGCCGAACCCTTCACCAACTTCATGGGCTACCGCCTGATCTACTTTGACCCGGCGGACACGGGCGGCTGCCTGGTTCACTTGACGGACGCGGGGAGTTTAAGGGGAGCCTGATCGCATTCGCGGCTCAGCGCAATGACCCGGTTGGAGAGTGAAATAGCACTGGAGTAACCCTATCGAAGCATTGTCTGTTGCTACCACGAATTAATGCGCCTTCCTGTACCAGGGGGCTGGTTTTATATATAGAGCGTCTGATATAATATTGTTTAATATCAACACAGCCCCGGTCTTTACTCAACCAGTTCCCGAGGAGGCAAAATGGCGATCGTGATCCGCCTTGCGGCGGCGTATTTGGTGCTGGTGGCGGTAGCCATCCCGGTTCACTTCATTATCACCCCCCTTTACCACCCGGGCGATGACCCCTACCATGCGGCATGGGCCGTAATGAACTGGTTTATGGCTCCGGCAGTAATTGTCGCCCTGGCTGCCAGTTTTGTGGGGAAGCGCCGTATCGACAGGGAAGGCGAGGCCGACATGAAGCGGTACCTCGAGGCGAACTCGCTCTTCTACGTGGCCATTGCGGTATTCATCATCTACTTCTGGAACTGGTTCGGAGCCCTCTCCCCCATCAACTCTGCTGACGGGCAGTTCTGGTCGGCACTGGGCGCCGTCATGCCTATCGTGATAGGAGTCGCAGGACTCCGCCTGTGGCAGATGCCCGCCAAGCAGCAGGAGTGATTCACTCAACCGCAATGTCGGGGGACGCCACATGCCCCTGCCAAGGAAGGCAATTCCGGCGGCGAGCGCCTGGCAATGTCTCTCAATAGTGGGATGCCTTGGCCCCGACTGAACTCAAGAGATGGAAAGCGCCGGCCTGTGCTGTATTCCAAACCTCATAGCTTTTGCTATAAAGGAACTAGACCGGACGGTGGCATTAACCCAGGAACTATTCCCGAGCACGTATTCCACGAGAGCGAACGTCCTGCCGCCGAAACGCAGCCGGTTACTGCGGACTCGGTTACCCACAAACAAGAGGGGGCGAGTTAGCGCCCGCCCCCCATAGGTGAACTGCATATCCCCCAAGCTTATGCGGAGATAAGGTCCTTGGCGATGGCATCGGCCCTCAAGTCGCCCTGGGACTCCAGGTGGGACATGACGGCGTCGGCAGCGGCGCCGACCATTTCCGGGTCCAGGTTGGCTGCGGCCTCGGCATATCCGGCCTCGGACAGGTAGTTGGCTGTCTGCTCGCGGAACTCATTCAACGCCCACTCCAGCTGGGCCTCGCTTTCCACCACACCTTCGGGGAAGTCGACGTGGGAACCACCGGCGCCGAGCTTGTCGTAGCCGCCCTTGTGCCAGTGGCCGCGGGAGCCGTGGGGGTCGAAGCGGATAATCTCAACGCCCCGGACGTCCACGCCAAAGGTAGGGCCGCCGAACTTGCCCCGCAGGCAGCGCAGGGGCCACAGGTACATGGTAACGTCGCCCTGCTTGCTGAGCGGCCGCACCATAACGCGTCCCAGATAAGCCTCGCCGTCAATCATAGTTGCCATTCGAAATTCCTCCCTGTTCCGCCATGGGGCGGATACTGATGCGGGTATATTATCACAAACAGTGGGGGGCCGTAGTTGCGGAGGGCGGGGGAAACGGGACACTTAGCCGAATGGAAGTTTCGCCTCTGAACCAGGGACGGCTGAGATAATCGCGATTGATTTTGAGGGGCGGCCTTTTGGGTCAGCTCCGTCGGTCGCAGGTTTTCGCGACACGTTCTGAACTAAAGCCAAAGTGGGGTGTGCATTTGGCAACATCGCGCCGGTCCTTCGCCACCACCGTAGGGGCGATTCGCGAATCGCCCCTACGGTGGCAGGCTGCGCCGCCATTAGTTGCCGGGTTCCTGTCCAACTGCAACTAGAGGTGCCACAGGGCCCCATCGGCAGGATTCAACCTCAAAATGCGCGTCCCAGCTTGGCTTTGGTTTAGCTCTGTGTCTCTTCAATGACCTGGAGATATACGAAGGCGCCGGTAAAGCAGGTAGCGTCTTCACAGTGTCCGCCGACAATTTCGCCCGATGGTTTGGCAGCGGCTACGTGCAGATGAACGTATACTCCTCCGTCCTCCAGGGGCTGAATGTAACCGTCAGCGGTTACCAACTCCATAATTTCGTCGATGGTTTCCCTTGTATGATCCCTTTCGAGGCTGCAAAGATTGCGGCGCTTGAGCTGGGTCAAGCTTCCGATGCAGGACATTACGGAGGCTTCGCGAATGCCTTCTGAATGAGCGAGGGCTTCTATGCTTCCAATAAGAGATGACCCCGCTGGCAGGCGGTGGTATACAACCCGGGATGTGGTGGTGTCCCAGTTCTTTATAGCCATGCGTCCTCCCGCTGATGTGTGATGCCCCATTATACACACTTGTAACCCGGTGGGGTTGGCGGGGTATATCGCCCGGGCCAAGTCCTGCCCGTATCCGGAGTCCAGGCCTGGTACTAAACCAAGGCCAGGGTGAGAAATGCAATTATTGGTCGAACCCGGCAACTTTTGGCAGCGCAGTGTACCAGCGTAGCCGGTCCTTCGCCAAATTAACAAATGAATAATTCACTTTGGCTTTGACCTAGCGTCGCAGATCAGTAGCGTGTCCCCTTTAAATCATCGGCGCTGCCGGACCATTCTGGTTTTGGGGCTGTTACAATTAGGCCCGCAACCACAAGCTTACGAAGTTCTTGGAGAGATGTCATGGCTGTTTCCACCGGAGTATCAAATGCGCTGGAACGTAACTGGGGTATGGTAGACCGCGCCATAGACGGGCTGAGTGATGAAACACTGGCGCGCCGGATATCCGACGGCGACAATTCCATCGGCTGGCTCCTCTTCCACATGAGCCGGGTGGTGGACGTCTTCATGAATACCAGGTTCCAGGGCAAGCCCCAGATATGGATAGAGGACGGTTGGTGCGAGAAATTCGGCCTGAGCGACGACCCGGAGACGACCGGCCAGGGATGGGACGCGGCGCGCGTGGCCGCCTGGTCGCTTCCCCCCAGGGATGTGCTGGTAGGGTACTATGAGGCCATGAAGGCCTGCTGCCGGGACTACATGTCCTCGGTAACCGACGAGGAACTAAGCGCCACCATGAGCATGAGGCCCGGTATGGACCCCGAGCCGAAAGAGACCCTCATGGGCATCCTGGTCTATGACAACATAGTCCACGGAGGCCAGATAGCCTACCTGCGCGGACACTGGGAAGGCATGGGCTGGTTCATCTAGCCCAGGTCTGAATAAGTCCCCTCTCCCAAGGTGGGAGAGGGTCAGGGTTAGGGGGAACCTTCCGGCGGCAAGCTGTCACCCCCATCCTGACCTTCCCCCGTCAAGGGAGAAGGGAACTAATCAGAGTTTTCCTGGACAGGGCTCAGGCTTCCCAGACCAGTTCTACAGAATTGCCAAAGAGCACGGCGAATTCAAGCCGTGCTCTTCCATGCAATTCAGGCCCGCGGTGAACCGGGAAATCTCGAACATGCGGACGCGAGGTGGGAGGCGGCTGACCGTCAGGGGGCCTGGCAAGCCTCCCGCAACCACTCCCTGTCCTCGTCCTCCAGCATGGGAGCGATGGTGTCCCATACCTGCTGGTGGTAGCCTTCCAGCCACCGGCGTTCCTCGCTGGTAAGCTGGCCCCAGTTAATGAGTTCCTTGGCGAAGGGGATCAGCGTCAGTGATTCCATCCGCAGCCACTTCCGGCCGTCGGGATGCCCGGGCAACTCCTCGTCGGGGGCGACAACGTACAGGTTCTCCAGGCGCACGCCGCCCCAGCCTGCCTCGTAGTAGCCGGGTTCGTTGGAGACAATCATCCCGACCTTGAACGGTTCGTCGGCCCCCCTGGGCGTGATTCGCTGGGGTCCCTCGTGGACGTTCAGGAAGGCGCCGACGCCGTGGCCCGTTCCGTGTCCGTAGTCCAGGCCGGCGTTCCACAGGAAGGTGCGGGCCAGGGCATCCAGTGCAATGCCGCCGGTCCCCTCGGGGAATTTCTGCATCGCCAGGTTGATGTGGCCTTTCAGGACCAGGGTGTAGACCTCCTTCTGGCGTTCCGAAGGTTCGCCCACAATCACCGTACGGGTGTCGTCGGTGGTGCCGCCCATCAACTGAACCCCGGAGTCAACCAGGAACAGTTCACCATCGCGGAGGGGCACGTCAGGGCTGGCGTCGGCGTAATGAACGATGGCCCCGTTGGCTCCCGCGGCGGCGATGGTGGTGAAGCTGAGGTCGTAGAAGCCTTCCTCGCTGGAGTACTCGTCGTACAGAATCTGGCTGTAACCCGCCTCGCTGACCGTCTCGCCGGCCTTTATTGAGTCCTGCAGGCGCTTGAAACTGCGGATTTTGGCGGCGGCGGCATGCCGGTGGGAGTTTCGGGCGGCGGCAATCTCCGTTTCGTTCTTGATGGCCTTCAACGCCACCGTCGGATTGGGCTTTTCGAGAAGTTCCTGGTCCTCGTGCAGCATCAGCCTGGTGCCCATGGTGGTCCCGCTGGGGTCCAGCCAGACCAGGCCCGAGGCCTCCGCGCCGTAACCCTTCATTGCCTCCGCATAAGCGGCGTAGGGTTGAAAGTCAATCAACGAGGCCAGGGCCTCGGCCACCTCCGGGGGAGGCGAGACCCTGGTGAAGCAGGTGGCCCGCTCCCGGTCAATGACCAGGTAGCCCTCGAACACGGGATTGTAGTCAATATCCGTGCCCCGCAGATTCGTTACCCACGCAATCTCGTCCAGCTTGGTCAGGACGAGCAGGGTAGCTCCGGCGTCCTCCATCTCCTTGCGGATATCGGCCAGCTTCTCGGCAACGCCGCAACCGGTGAGGTCGTCCGGCAACTGGTATATGGGATTGGCTGGCGGCGGGGGCTGCTCGTCCCATACGGCGTCCACCAGGTTGTCGTTGACCGGCGCCAGGGCGGAATCCGGAGACTTCAGGGCTGCCTTGTACACGGAGTGGGCCTGCATGGAGACCACGAAGGGGTCGAATCCCACCCTTATGCTGCCCCGTTCCTTTTCCATCTCGGTCAACCACTGGCTGAGGGTCTTCTCCTCGGCCAGCCCGAGCTTGTGGACCCGGAAGTTGTCGTGGTCCACCTCGTCGTCCGCCTGGAGGTGGTAGCGCGAGTCCACGAACAGGTGGCTCCCGTCCGGGCAGACCAGGACGTCGCCGGCGGAACCCCGGAACCCGGTGATGGCCGTCCGGCGGCGGGTATATTCGGGCACGTACTCGTTAAGGTGGGCGTCGGAGGAGAGGACAAGGTAGGCGTCCACCTGGGCCTCTTCCATCCGCCGGTGGAGTTCGGTTAGCCGGTTTGAGAGTGTCTGCCTGGAATCTGCCATAATCACTTATGCTCCTCTGTGACTAATCTGGGCCCTGACGCTTGCCTGTGAGTGTTGAGCGGGGCCTGCCTTTATGCTGACGGAGAGCCGAGGCCTGAGAGAAACTCGTCCATAACGCGGGCCAACTCCTCGGGCTTGTGGTATCCAATGTCGTGAACGGTCTCCGGTATCCAGCGCACCCGGCAATTCGGGATGGCCTTCTCGGCGGCGGCGACGCCAGCCTCCTTCTGCCTGGCCCGCTCGCTATCGGCGCGTTCCGATGTCGGGCCGGCGGGAATAAGGACCGTCGGACAGGCAATCCTGGAATAGAACTCGGAGGCCGGCTCCTCCCACATGGCTCGCCTTACCCGCAGGTGATTTTCGGGTCGGAGGATATCCTGAATCTGCCCTTCATTGTCCTCATACACCATGGTCTGGACGATGCGTTCGATCTGATCGTTCCAGCATAAGGACAGCTGGCTGCGCAGGCGGTCGAGGAACTGCTGCCTGGTGCCCGACACGTCCCTGGGCCGGACCCCGGCCTTGACGACCTCCCACGGTTGCCGGGGGCCGGTTTGTCTGCCCACGCCGCCGTCAATCAGTCCCAGGGCGGTTACGCGGTCAGGAAAACGGGCGGCCACGTTCAGGGCTGCGGTTGCACCCCAGGAGTGTCCGAAGACGGCAGCGCGCGATACACCGAGATGGTCCATAAGTCCTATGCCGTCCTCGGACAGGGATTGCCAGTCGTACCCGGACGCGGCCTGGGTGGTCTGGCCGTGGCCCCTGGCGTCGGCGGCGAAGAGGCGGTACTTGTGGCGCAGGTGGCTGGCGACCAGTTCATACCAGTTAGCCGAGGAAGCCAGTCCGTGCATGAGCATGACCGGCTCGCCGTCGCCGCCCCAGTCCAGGTACCGGACCCGGAGGCCGCCGATATCAGCCCGGTGTTCCGTTGGACGCTGGCGGTCTGTGGAATTTTGCAACGTCAATTCCTGTTCCTCAAGTGTTACGTTCGATTAACCTATATCCTATTCACTGAGACGGGATCGGGCAACCCCGGCGGCCCCGGCCTCCTGAGATAGGGAAGGCGTTGGGGAGCGAATTCCACACTCCTGTCGGCAGGCGCCGCCGCGAAGCCTTGAACCCGAGGGTGGCGGTCAAGAGTCCCCCGCCTTGTCCGTCCGAGTAAGAGCATTGGTCAACTGCCTGGGCGCCTGGTTCGTGGATCAAGCATGTCTCTCAGTCCGTCGCCCGGCAGATTAAATCCGAGCACCGCCAGGAAGATAGCCGCTCCGGGTATCATCAGCAAGTGCGGTGAGGTTTGCAGGTGCGGGCGGGCGTCATTGAGCATGGCCCCCCATTCGGGAGTGGGCGGTTGCGCGCCCAGTCCCAGGAAGTTGAGACCGGCGATGCCCAGGATGATCCAGCCCACGTCCAGGGACGCAATAACTATGATCGGGCCGAGGATGTTGGGCGTGATGTGATGAAGGATGATGCGCAGGTTGCCTGCTCCGGCAGCCCTGGCAGCCATCACGTAATCCATCTGTCGCGCGCCCAGGGTCACCCCGCGAATGATGCGGGCATGGCCCACCCACCAGACCGCCCCGGCTGCCAGCTGTTGTTGTCCAGCGATTCTGTCCCGTTAAATGGAAAGCGAAAATGTCACCATGGTTAGTCGGCTGAGATGGTTAGTCGGCTGCGATCTGGACTTGGGCCAGGGCTTCGGCCTTGGCCCGCTCCTTGGCGCTGAGTAGT
>JAJEDS010000279.1 GCA_022821365.1 Dehalococcoidia bacterium
ACTACTCAGCGCCAAGGAGCGGGCCAAGGCCGAAGCCCTGGCCCAAGTCCAGATCGCAGCCGACTAACCATCTCAGCCGACTAACCATGGTGACATTTTCGCTTTCCATTTAACGGGACAGAATCGCTGGACAACAACAACTTTGTAGCCTTCGTGGGTATTCTTTTGGAGAGTGGGACTTTGGCCTCTTTGAACGGCAGGACTATTGCTTTCGTGGAAGCACGCATGACCTCGGAAATGGCCGGGCTGATTGAGCGGCATGGCGGTGTTCCTTACCCCGCGCCGGTGCTGCAGGAGGTGTACCTGAAAGACAGTCCCGAGGTGCAGCAGCTTGTCCTGGATGTTTGCGCCGGCCGCATCGACGCCGTAACCCTTCTCACCGGCGTGGGCACCCAGGCCCTGGTATCAACCGCCGCCGCCATGGGCAGAGAGGCGGAGTTCATCCAGGCCCTGGACCAACTCACCATCATAGCCCGCAGCCCCAAGCCGGCCCGGGTGTTGCGCCAGCACAAAATTCACATTGACGTCATGCCCCCGGAGCCCTACACCACCGCCGACCTGGTCAACTCCCTGCAAGAATGGGACCTGTCCGGCAAGGTAGTGGCCCTCCAGCATTACGGCGGCCCCAACCGCCCCCTGGTGCAGCACTTGCAGGACAAGGGGGTCGAAGTGCGGGAAGTCACCCTCTACACCTGGGGCCTGCCGGAGGACGAGGCCCCTGTGCTCAAAATGGTCGACGGCCTGGCTGCCGGCAACATTGACGCCATCGCCTTTACCAGCCAGCCCCAGGTGGGCAACCTGCTGACCATCGCCGCCAAGGCCGGCAAGGAATCCTCCCTGCGGGCCGCCCTGGGGGCCGAATCACGACCGTCTGATGGCGACAGCGACGGGGGGGCCGTGGTGGCATCGGTGGGCCCGGTCTGCACCCGCCGCCTGCGGGATGCCGGCATCCCCGTGGACGTGGAGCCGGAGCACCCCCACATGGGGAGCATGGTGCTGGCCCTGGCAGAGTATTTCGGGTAGCGTGAGGGTAGAGGATCGCCCCTATTCCCCCAAAGTCCCGCAATCAGGGCTGCACTCCCAGGCAGCCGCCGCAGGTCTGCCGCATTTTGATTGTGCCCTCCTGTCACCCTGTTCCTTTGGCAGATTCCCGTGCCAGCGCACCCTTTACCACAGAGGCACAGAGCACACAGAGATTCGCGGAGCATCTCTGTGAACCTCCGTGTGCTCTGCGTCTCCGTAGTTAAAAGAAGCCTTAACCTGCGATTACCTTGCCGCCGCCCCATCTCGCACAGACAAACTTCCTCCCTTCCCGTATAATCGCCATGCAAAACTCAACATGGGTCAGGTTGTATGAAGGTATACGTGGCCAGTTCCTGGAAGAACGAGGTCTATCCGGAAGTGGTGGAAGCGCTGCACCAGGCAGGCCATGACGTCTATGACTTTCGACACCAGGGCATCTCCGACTGCAACCCTGCTGAAATGACTTCCGACAAGCTGCTGGACTTCCTAGACCTGCCCAAGGTCCGCTCCATTTTTCAAAACGACATGGATGCCCTGGAGGCCAGCGACGCCGTAGTCTGCGTCCTTCCCTGCGGCCGCTCCGCTCACCTGGAACTGGGCTACGGCATCGGCGCCGGCAAGCGCACCGTGCTTCTCTGGCACGATGGCGACGCCCCGGACATCATGCACAAGGCGGTGGATTCCATAGTCTTCGGTGTGGACGAAATTCCGGGAGTGCTGGCTGGCGACTGATGTTCCCGGAGGCGCTTTTCGCAAAGTAACGGTTGATCCGGGCGAGGCGCCAAGGCAAATCAGGAGGCGCGGGGTACGGTAAAGGTGAAGGAGCAGCCCTCCCCCTCCCTGCTTTCCGCCGTAATCTGGCCGCCGTGGGCCTCCACCAGTTGCTTCACGATGGAAAGGCCCAGGCCTGTGCCGCTGTCCCGCCGAGACCGGTTCACCTTGTAGAACCGCTCAAAAATATGGGGCAGGTGCTGGGGAGCCACGCCGATTCCCGTGTCCTTCAATGTGACCTGCACGTTGTCGTCTCCCGCTTCGGCACGTATTGCAATCTTCCCACCGGCCGGGGTGAACTTCAGGGAGTTCTCCACCAGGTTCACGAAAACCTGGGTCAGCTTCTCGCCGTCCACCATTACCGGCGGCAGGTTTTCCGCCAGATCCTCCACCAGGTCAACGTCCTGGGCCGCCGCCATCTCCCCGAACTGCTTCTTAACTGCGTGAACCAGGGGCGCCAGGGCCGTGGGTTCCGCATCTATCATGAACTGGCCGCTCTCCATCCTCGACAGTTCCAGCAGGTCGTTCACCAGGCCGTTCATGCGGTCCACGTCGCCCCGCATCCTCGACAGGAAGTCCAGCGCCACCTGCCGGTCGTTCACCGCGCCGGACTCCAGGGTCTCCACCATGGCCTTGATGGAGGCCATGGGGTTTCGCAGTTCGTGGGAAACGTTGCTGACAAACTCCCGCTGGCTGGTCTCCACCTGCCGCATCCGGGTCAGGTCGTGGAGGGTCAGCAACACGCCCCCGTTGTTGTCCAGCGGTGTGGCGATGGCGCTCAGGTACCGGCGTGGGAAAATAAGGGAGACTTCCGCTTCGTGGCGCGACTTTTCCTCCTGGCACCTGGTCAGAAGCTGGTGAATTTCGTTGTCACGCACCAGTTCCACCAGGCGCGCCCCCTCCACCCGCTGGGCACGAATCTCCAGCAGGTCCCGGGCGGCTGGATTTAACAGGGACACCCGGCCGCCGGGGTCGGTTACCACCACACCGTCGGCCATGGTCGCCAGCACTGCGGAAAGGGTGTCCCGCTCCGCCGACAGTCTGACAATTACCCTCTTGACCGTGTCCGCCATTCCATTGAAAGCTTCGGTAAGGTGGCGGGCCTCATCGTTGGCCCCGGTCGGCGCCCGGTAGTCATAATCTCCCTGCTCCAGCCGCTGGGAGGCTTCGGCAACGGCCTGGAGGGAACCGGATGAACGGCGTCCCACCAGCCGGATTGCCACCAGGCCCAGTGCCCCCACCGCCAGTCCCCAGATTGCAAGCCACACGAGTGCGGCGTCTATTCCCGGGGAAGGCTCCGGTACCGGCGTCCTAAGCCTCACCACTCCTACCACGTCTCCGCCGCTCATGACTGGCGCCGCCGTGGAAAGAAACTCGGAGTAGTCTGCGTGAAAGATCAATCTATGCGAGGTTGCCACGTGGCCGAGCCGGGCCCGACGAAGGTCATAATCGGAAGTGAAGTCGTACCTGGAATCATCCCTGCCGTCGGCAGGACTGTCCCAGGCACTGTCGGCCACCGCCTCGCCGGAACGGGCTATAATGGTGACACGACCGTTCACCCATCGGCTGATCGTCTTGGCCAGTTCGTGCAGGGATTCCCTGTCAGGGGACTCTGTTGTATCGGACAGGTAGGGCGCGGCGAGGTTGGCAGCCAGGCGCGCTTCGTATTCTTTCTGGGCTTCCAGGTCGGTGAGGCTTGGGAGAGAGGGGTCTTCTCTCAACAAGAAGACCAGCACGGCCAGGGAAATGAGGATCAGGGCCGCGTAAATGAGGGAGACGCGCCAGATGAGGGAACGGTGGAACTTCATCCGTCCAGGCGATAGCCCACTCCTCTGATGGTGATAATGCTGCTTGCGGTGGTGGGGTCCGCCTGCAGTTTGTCCCGCAGCCAGCTAATGTAGACGTCCACGGTCCTGGTCTGGCCGATGTAGTCGTAACCCCAGACCTTTTCCAGGATCTGGTTGCGAGTGAAGGCCCGCCCCTTGTTGGAAACCAGCAGCGCCAGCAGGTCGAATTCCTTGGGCTTCAGGTTAAGCGGCTGCCCTGCCAGCCGGGCCTCGTGGCTGTTAAGGTCTATTTCCAGGGCGCCAATCCGGAAGTTCTTCTCCTGGTCGGCGGCAAGCTGGTTCTCTTCCAGGTGCCTGGTACGGCGCAGGATGTTGCGCACCCTGGCTACCAGTTCCCGGATGCTGAAGGGCTTGGTTATGTAGTCGTCCGCGCCCAATTCCAGGCCCACCACCCGGTCGACTTCTTCGCCTTTGGCAGTGAGGATGAGAATGGGGACTTCAGATTCGCGGCGCAGGATGCGGCAAATCTCGAAACCGTCCAGGGTGGGGAGCATTATGTCCA
>JAJEDS010000283.1 GCA_022821365.1 Dehalococcoidia bacterium
AACGTGCAGCCGGGGGCGCGCCCACTGGTGGCCGGCACGCCGAATGCGGGGCCGCTGGACCACTCCCTGGGCGCCATCTGGGGCGGCACCACCACGGTAATGGACTTCGCCCCGGTGCCCAACGAGGGCGACTTGCCGGCCGGCATCCACGACTTCATTTCCGTGTGGCAGGGGAACGCCTACACCGACTACTCCACCCATTGCATCTATTCCAGCGGCAGCACCCCCGACGCCATTTCCCGCTACGGCGAACTGGTAAACGCCGGCTTCCCCAGTATTAAAGTCTTCACCACTGACATCCGGCCCCCGGAAGGTCGGGTACACAGCCTGACCCCCATCGGCAAGATCGACACGGGCCGGCTGGCCGACGTGATGACCCAGATCGCACGTCATGGCGGGGTGCTGGCCGTCCACGGCGAAGACGACGAACTGGTGATGTACAACTACCTGCTGGCCCAGCAGCGGGACCAGTGGGACTGGTATAACGTCCACCACATACACTCCAAGCTGGTGGAAGACCTGGCCTTCCAGCACGTCATCCGGCTGGCCCAGCGCACGGAGGCGGGCCTCTACTTCGTCCACGTTACCGCCAAGGACGGGCTGGATGCCATTTCCGAAGCGCGGGCCGACGGCCACCCCGTCTATGGCGAGGTTCTGACCCTGGCCCTGTCCTTCAACTGCGACAACTACCGGGAAGATGACGGGATGAAATACCACACCTACCCGTCGCTGAAGTACGAGGACGACCGCACTCACTTGTGGGACGGGCTTATGCGGCGGGACCTGTCTTTCACCGCCACCGACAGCAGCTTTACCACCTACCTGGACAAGATAGCCGGCCGTAACGTGGTGGACGTCCGGGGCGGGAACATAGGCATAGAGATCCGCATGGGCGTCAATTACACCGATGCCGTAGTTAAGCGTGGCATGTCCCTGGAACACTACGTCAACGTCACTTCCACCAACGCGGCGAAGATGCTGGGGCTGTACCCGCGCAAAGGGGCCATTGCCGCTGGCAGCGATGCCGACATCACTATCATCGACCCGTCCGTCAAGAAAACCCTCACTATGGCCGATCTGCACCTGCGGGACTACAGCCCGTGGGAGGGCTGGGAAATAGAGGGCTGGCCCACCACGGTAATGCTGCGGGGCAAGGTAATGGTGGACAACGGCCAACTGCTGGGAACGCCGGACGACGGGCAGCTTGTTTCACGGAAAATTGACCAGTCGGTGCTGAACCGGCCGGCGTTTTAGGGCCGCAGGTACCGGCCTGTACCTTCGTAGAGGAATTGCGGCCGCCGGCTCTATTTGCCACGCGTTGTTCGAGTAGCTAGAATTGCTTGGGGAAATTTTTCTTAATGCTACTGGCTACCAACATCAGCAAGGCTTACTCGGACCGGACCCTGTTCAGCGGGCTTACCCTGAATATTGGCACCGGCGACCGCATTGCGCTTGTTGGACCCAATGGGTCCGGCAAGACCACCCTTATGGACATTCTTGCCGGGGAGACCGCTTCCGATTCCGGCTCTCTCACCAGGCAGCGGAACCTTACCATCGGCTATCTCAAGCAGGAAACGGCGGCCTTTGGCGGCAAGTCCCTGCTCCAGGAAGTGCTGGACGCGGGGGTGGAGGCCAGAACCATCGCCGCCGACATTACCGCCACCCAGGAGGCCTTGGCCGCCGAAGCCGACCCTGGCGTTCAGGACGAACTGCTGCACCGCCTGGGCCGGCTGGACGCGGCGCTGGAAGCCGCCGGCGTTGACGACCGGGACTACGAGGCCAAGGCGATTCTTTCGGGGCTGGCCTTCAAACAGTCCGATTTCTCCCGGTCCATCAGTGAATTCAGCGGCGGTTGGGCAATGCGGGCCGCACTGGCCCGGCTTCTCTTCCGCCAACCCGACCTTCTCCTGCTGGACGAGCCTACCAACCACCTGGACCTGGAAGCCAACCTGTGGTTCGAGAAGTACCTGTCGTCCTTCTGGGGCGGCGTTCTTATCACCTCCCACGACCGGGCTTTTCTGAACCAGGTGGCCACCCGGGTCCTGGCGATAGAGACCGACGGTGTTGCGCTGCACAAGGGCAATTACGACGACTACCTGGAGGCGCGGGAACGTTACCTGGAGGTGCTGCGCTCCACCGCGGCCCGGCAGGAACGGGAAATGCAGCGTCAGATGAGGTTCGTGGAGCGCTTCCGCGCCAAGGCTACGAAGGCGACCCAGGCACAGAGCCGGCTGAAGCAGTTGGAGAAAATTCAGCCCATCGAACTGCCTCGGGCTACCAGGAAGGTCAGCTACTCCTTCCCCGCTCCGCCCCGCAGCGGCGCGGAGGTCATAACGCTTAGCAACGTAAGCAAGCGTTATGGGGACAATGTGGTCTACCGGGGTGTGAATCTCACCCTCAGTCGAGGCGACCGGGTGGCCCTGGTGGGGCCAAACGGCGCCGGCAAGACCACCATGCTGAAAATCCTCGCCGGGGTATTGGACTTCGATGATGGCGAGAGATCCCTGGGCCATAACGTGGTGCCCGCCTACTATGCCCAGCACGTACTGGACCTGCTGAATCCCGCTAACACCATTATTGAGGAATTGAGGCAGGCTGCGCCGGCCGAATCGGAGCAAAACCTGCGGACCACCCTGGGCGGTTTCCTGTTCACCGGCGACGACGTGCTGAAACCCATCTCCGTGCTGTCGGGAGGCGAAAAAGCCCGGGTGGCCCTGGCCAAGCTGTTGCTCCAGCCCAGCAACCTGCTGCTGATGGACGAGCCCACCAACCATCTGGACATAGTTTCCCGGGAAATCCTTGCCGATGCCCTGGGGGACTACCACGGTACTCTTTGCCTGATCACCCACGACCGGACCTTGATCCGGCAGGTAGCCAACAAGATCGTAGAAATAGTCGACGGACGCCCCTCGGTCTATTCCGGTGACTATGACAGCTACCTGCATATCAAGGAAACTGAACCGCACCGCAATGGGTCAAAGCCGTCAATCAAGGAAACATCGGTCCATGCCACGCAGGCCGGTACCCGGCGCCGATCGGGCAGGCCCCTGACGGATACGGAACTCCAGAGGCGGGCGCTGAATCGCGAGTTGCGAAAACTGCACCTGCGGATCGACGAAGTAACTGCGGACCTTGCGGAAAAGGAAGCGCAGATCGCCGAACTGGAAGCGATGTTTGCCAGCCCGGAGCAATTCGGGGACGCTTCCCAGATTGCGGACAGCGCGGAGCAGTACCGCCTGCTGAAAGAGGAAGAGCATTCCTGCTGGGAAGAATGGGAAAGGCTATCCCTGGAGGCCGAGAGCATTGACGACCAGATTTCCGGTATTGAAGAACCGGCGGCCGCCGGCCGGGCCTGACTA
>JAJEDS010000272.1 GCA_022821365.1 Dehalococcoidia bacterium
CCTTCGTGGACAGAAAAGAGAAATCAGCGAATACTAAAACGCGATTACCCTGCCTGCCCGCCTGCCCCGCGCGTCTCGTTTGTCCGGTTGTGATACCAATGGCTGGGTAGTAGAATAAGCGCCAAATCAGAAAGAATCTGGCGACAATTCGTCAAAGGAGCGCCCATGGCATTAGAGTTTGGAGTATTTGACCATATCGAACCCTGTCCGGGCCTGACCCTGCAGCAGATTTATGACCTTCGCCTCATCCAGCTTGAACGGCTGGAAGAAGCCGGGTTTTATTCCTACCACCTGGCCGAGCACCACACTCCGGCGGTGCACAGCCTGGCCCCGTCACAGAATGTTTTCCTGGCCGCCGTATCCCAGCGCACCAGGACCCTGCGTTTCGGCCCTTGCGTGTACGTGCTGCCCCTGCACCACCCCATACGCCTGATTGAAGAGATCAGCATGCTGGACCATCTGAGCGGTGGACGCCTTGAACTTGGCGTCGGCCGCGGCGGAGTGTTCGAGGCCTTCTTCTGGGGCCAGGACTCGGACGTGGAAATCAACGCCGCCCGCTACTATGAAACCCTCAAGTGCATCCAGGAAGGGTTGAGCCACGACGAACTGAACTTCCAGGGCGAGTTCTACAACTTTGATGAACTGCCCATGCGCCTGCGCCCCCAGCAAAACCCCTTCCCACCCTTCTGGTACATGCGCAACGTGGAGACCGCCGCCGTGGACGGCATGAACACTATCATCGTGGGTTCCCTTGACGGCTTCGAGGCCAACGTCCGTCGTTACAAGGAGGAGTGGGAAAGGCACCAGGGCAAGGGCGCGCTGACCGTGCAGGGCACCGAGCCCAAGATCGGCCTGGTGAACCACATGCTCCTGGCCGAGACTGACGAGCAGGCCCAGCGGGAAGCCCAGCCGGCCTGGGAGTCGTACCGCTGGAACCTGGGCACTCCCCGCCGCCTGGAAGCGGAACGGCGTGGCCTGACCCAGTTCTATGGGTCCAATATGAACCCCCGCCCGGTTTCCGCGCCGCCCCGGGACCTGCCACAGGAGGAGCGCCGCGACCTGGACGCTTCCCTGGAAGACCTGGAACGTCAGCAGCGCCGGTCCAGCCTGCGGGGCGGCCTGGGCGACGGCCACTCGGGCGCCGGCGCCGGCTTCGGAGCAATTGCGGGTTCGCCGGATACTATCCGCGAATACATGGACGAATACGTGGCCACCGGCGCCAACTACTTCGTCTGCTCCTTCCAGTGGGGTGACCTGACCCACGAGCAGGCCATGCGCTCCATAGAACTGTTCGCCACAGAGGTAATGCCCCACTACGTGGACAAGGTCGAGGTTGCCGCGGACTAATCACCGCTGTTACACAAAGACGAACGGAGACCCGGAGTCCGGCAGAGAAGTCTCTGCCAACCTCCGGGTCTCCGCATCTCTTTGTGGACTTTTACTCCCGCCTACAACCCCCGGGGCCGCAGGGCCAGGCTGGCCGGCTTGGGCGGGTCCCAGGCCCCGGTCAGGTAGTCGTAAAGGTTGGCCGCGCTGATGCGCATAACCATGGGGGCCATGTGGGCCTGCCCCACGTCCATGGGATAGCGGTCCACAAACTTGTTCAGGTTCAGGGCCGCCTCATCCCGAGTCATGCCCATGTTGATGGCTTCCTTCACGTAGTCCCGCCACTCCATGATGAAGGAACCCTGCTCGTCCAGGTAGCCCTTGTCGCACAGGTCGCCGTGGCCGGGTACGAAGATGTCCTCGTTGAGCCCGCGCAGCGACTCCAGGGCCGTCAGCCACAGGTCCGGGTTGGCCTCGTGGAGCCAGGTCTGCACCTTGTGGAAGATGTTGTCGCTGGTGAAGACGACGCCCTCCTCCTCGACGACGATAGCGGCCTGGTAAAGGGTGTGTCCGGGCATGTGGATCATGCGGAACGTATGCTCGCCCACCCGCAGGGTCATGCCGTTCTTGAAGGTGATGATGGGGACATTGGGCTGGTAGCCCACCATCAGCGGCCCTTCTTCCGGCCCGAAGTTGGCCACCCGTTCGATGTGCTCTTCCAGGTCGGTTTCCAGGATGCGGGCGCGGACTCCTTCGTGGGCGATGACCGGGGCGTCGAAGAAGGCGTTGCCCGTCCAGTGATCGCCGTGGGGTTCGGTGTTGATGATGTAGCGAAGCTGCCCGTGCTTTGCTATTTCCGCCTTCAGTTTCAGGGCATCGGTGGGCTTGTGAGGGCTGTCTATCATCACCACTCCCTCGGAGGTGGTAACGAAACCGTGGTTGCAGCCCCGCACCTCGGTTTCCACGTACACATTACTGGTTAGCTGGCGCATATCAGTTCCTCCCCAATGGCCTGCAGTTCGTTGCTGAGTCGTACTGGGCGCGCGCAAACGCCGCTTCTTCAACTGGCCGCCGGTTGGGCGTAGGGGCGGCCCTTGTGGACGCCCTCTCAGCACCGGGTATATTACCCTACCCCAGCGGCCCCTGGAACACATGGTCAACGTAGGTGTCGGACAGGGCTTCCAGGGTCTCCGGCCATTCGTCGGTGGGGCCCACGTTGCGGCGCAATTCCTTCGGCCGGGGGTGGCCTTCCCAGCCCAGCTGCTCCATGTAGTAGTAGAGCATAATCAGGTGCCCGTCCGGGTCCTGGGCATAGGCCACATAGTCAACGCCGGGGTGCAGTTCAGCCGGCAGTTCCTTGAAGTTGATACCATGCTCTTTCAGGAAGGCCACGGCGTTCTTCAGTTGCCGGTAGGTGCCCACCTCAACTCCGAAGGACATGCAGGAGGTATGGGGACTGCAGCCCAACTCCGCCCTCAGGGCCTTGGGGAACAGGCCCAGGCTGTGGTGCTCGTTGCCGTTGCGCATGAAGATACAGCGGTGGCCGTTGAAATTAACCTCTTCGGTGAAGACAAAGCCCAGTCGCTCGGCGTAGAAAGCCACGGCGGCGTCCAGGTCGCGAACAAAGAGGTTCACCGGCCCTATCTTGGTGATCTTGAAGGGCCTGGGAAGCAGAATGCCTTCAACGTCATAGATGGCCGGCATGGTTTCGGTGTCCCGCGTGCCGGAGAAGATCTCTATGCCCTTCTCCACGGCCTCGTCCACCTCGGCCTCTTCCGACATCTGGGGCAGGGAGGGAGCTTCCTGGAATCCCCGGTAGTGCATGGGCCGGGGCTTGCTGCGGCCCAGCCAGCCGATCTGCTCGATGCCGTAGTACAACTCGTTGATGTTCTCGTCCGGGTCCCAGACGTAGGTGTGCCAGTTGCTGCCGGGCATGTCCCGTCCGGTTCGGCGGATGGGAATACCGGTCTCGTTGAAGTATTCCTGGCCGTTTACCACCTCGGCCAGAGAACCGGTCTGCCAGGTAATCTGGTTGATGGTAACGTCGCCGTCGCCCTCGTGGCCGCTGCCCCGGCCCATCACGTCCAGGGCCTTTTTGGGGAACAGCACGAATGAGTGGTGGTCGCCGCCGTGGTGCATGAAGGCGCCCCGGCAGTCTTCGTCGGGCACGTCCTTCAGCATCTCCGCCCGTTGGGGGTTGCCCTTGAAGTTGAGGTGGTCGGAAACCTTGAAGCCCAGCAGGTCCTTGTAGAACCGCAGCCCTGCATCCATGTCGTACACGTTAAAACCGAAATGGCCTAGCCTTCGAATCTTGAATGGGCGGGGCATGGTAACGCCGCCAACGTCATAGAGTTTCTCCTGGGTGGTAGCCATCTACATACTCCTTACATTGAGCGATGGGTCTGCGCCGACGCCTGTTGAGGTAATGGTAATTCAAGGCTCAACGGCGGTCAAACCGGGGTGCGGCAGGGCAATCGCGTCTTAACTTCGAAGTACCTTCAGGAGGTAATCTTCCCGCCAACCGGCTTGCAGGCGTTTGCCTTGGATTCCCACTTTCAGGCTGGTTTCCCGCTTGAGCATGTTGTGGGAGATGTTCCGCAGGGTCGCCAGGTTCTGGGGGCCGTGGTCCTTGCGCACTCGGCATTGGTCTTCTCGGAAGGTTACGTCCAGGCTCCAGTGCAGGGAGTTCTCAATACTCCAGTGGGCCCGGACTGCGGCCAGCAGTTGCTCTGCAGAGACATCCAGGCTGCTGATGAAGTAGCGGGGTTGGACGGTGATGCCCGTCTCCGCTTCCCGTCTACCGACCACCTTGACCACCGAGCGCAGCCCGGGCCACTCTTTACCGGTGCTCAGATAGTCCAGACACTCAGGGTCGCTGATGGCCCAGCACTCCCTTCGCTCCTGGCGCCCGTGGTTCTTGTTCAAGGTAGTGGCATAGTCATAG
>JAJEDS010000084.1 GCA_022821365.1 Dehalococcoidia bacterium
TGGTATTCTAAAACCGTTAAAGTATTTGTAATTTAATGCCGGTTGTCGTAACATCATAAGCCTTCTGATGTACTTTATCGACACTCGGGGTCCCGCGTAGCTTTTCCTTGAAAGAAGGGCCCCCGGACGGTCAGAATGGCCGATGGGAGAGCGCAAGGCCAGGATTATCAGCTTATTGACATGCAAATTGGAATGGCATATATTGCGGTATCCTGTTCGCAGGACTTAACGGGTGCGCATGGCCGCTGTAGTCATCCCGGGCAACGGGTTTAAGTCTCAGTCAGAAAGTTTGCGCTTCTCGGGAATAGCAATATGCAACGCTTCATACTGGTCCGGCTTTTTCATTCGGTAATCGCCCTGGTGGCGGTCAGCATGATTGTGTTCGGTCTGGGCAGACTGTCCGGCGACCCCCTGGACACGCTGCTCGACGTGGACGCAACAATTGAAGACTACGAAAGGGTGCGGGCCTATTGGGGCCTGGATAAACCCCTCCATATTCAGTACTTCACTTATATCGGGAACTTTGCCACCGGCAAGTTCGGCGAGTCCATTCGCTTCCCGGGGATGGATGCGCGTGACCTGCTGTGGCAGCGTCTGCCCGCCACCCTGGAACTGGCAGCAATTGCCCTGGTCGTCAGCGCTATTATTGCCGTACCCCTGGGGGTGATTGTCGCCGTCAAAAAGGACACGGGTGTAGACTTTGCCGGCAAAATTGTGGCCCTACTGGGCCAGTCCCTGCCCAATTTCTGGATTGCCCTGATGCTGATGTGGGTGCTGGCCGTGCAACTTGAATGGCTGCCCACTTCGGGCCGTGGCACCTGGAGACACATCCTGATGCCCGGCATTGCCCTGGGCTATTTCCAAGTGGCGGCCCTCATGCGCCTCACCCGCTCCTCCATGCTCGAGGTGCTGGACACCGAATACGTCAAGTTGGCCCGCATCAAGGGGCTGCGGGAAAGAGCGGTTATCTGGAAGCACTGCCTTCGCAACGCGCTCATCGCCCCAATAACCTATTTTGGCCTCATCCTTGGTGGCGCCATGACCGGTTCGGTGGTTATCGAGTCCATCTTCACCTGGCCCGGTGTGGGCCTGCTGGCCATTGACGCCCTGCGGGCCAAGGACTTCTCAGTTGTGCAGTCGGTGGTGATCTTCTTCGCCGCCATATACATTGCAGCCAACTTGCTGGTTGATATCGCCTACGCATACCTGGACCCCCGCATCCGCTACACCCACTAACCAGGGAATGACAGCGGAGGAGAGTAAATTCTATGGCTAATGTGGCAATACCTGGCAGCTTACCGGGATCCAGGACTGCAAACCGGGCCTGGCGAGCCTTGGGAACGGCCCGCAGGTATCCGATTTTCCCGGTAGCCATTCTGTTGCTCGTCCTGGTGTTCCCGGCTATCTTCGCCGAGTGGGTTGCCCCTCACGATCCGGTCGTGGGCAGCCTTAGCGGGCGCCTGGCTCCCCCTTTCTGGGTACAGGCCGAGGGTGAGGGCATTTTCGCCACCCCGGGGGGCACAACCGAACATCTCCTGGGGACCGACAAGCAGGGCCGCGACATCCTTAGCCGGATCATCTATGGCGCCCGGATCTCCCTCACCGTGGCGGCTATTTCCATACTTCTGGCCGGTACCATCGGCACCACCCTGGGGCTGATGGCCGGATACTTCGGCGGAAACTTCGATCACCTGGTAATGCGGGCGGTGGACATCTGCCTTTCCTTGCCGGCCATTCTGTTCGCCCTGGTGCTGGCGGTAGTGCTGGGACCCAGCTTCCAGACGGTTATCATCGTCATTGTTTCCATCTTCTGGTCCCGCTATGCCCGCCTGGTGCGGGGTGAAACCCTGGGCATCAAGTCCCAGGACTTTGTGGCAAGGGCCCGGGTAGCTGGCGCCTCCAACTTCCGCATCATCTCCCGCCATGTCTTCCCCAACGTGGTCAACACCATCATCGTGCTGGCCACCCTGGAAGTGGGGCAGGTCATCCTGCTGGAATCCACCCTCAGCTTCCTCGGCGCGGGGCTGCCACGGCCGACGCCCGCGTGGGGCCTGATGGTTGCCGACGGTCGGGAACTGCTGGTTACCTCCTGGTGGCTGACGGTGTGGCCCGGCACCGCTATTCTGCTTTCGGTGCTTTCCATGAACCTGCTTGGCGACTGGCTGCGCGATCGCCTGGACCCCAAGCTTCGCAACGTGTAAGTTCTCAAAACCAGTTTTCAGGCATGTATCGCCCCCGCATGGTTCGCTACCGAACTATGCGGGGGCTGACTATTCCTGGTTGCAGTTGAAGCCTTCGAGTGACCGGATTGGTGTTTTCCTCAACGGGTGAATCCCCGGAATACCGGGACTCGTATGAAATTGCGAATCCCCGAAAAGGGTCTTATTGAAATGATCAGAATGTCCCGCGAAGCTAACATTCCCGGCGTTCTCATACTCCTGTCGGCATTGACGGTGCTGGTCCTGGCCGCCTGTTTTCCAGGCACGCCCACAGTTATACCCGAATCCGTCGCAGCGCCGTCGCAGCCCACGGCCGAAGCGCCTGCCCCTACCCCGTTGCCCACTGCCACGCCCATTCCCCTGCCCACCCGGGCCCCGGTGGTTGAACCTGCGGTTACCCCGCAAGTAGACGAGACTCCGGCGGCAGATGGGTCGGCAACCATAGCAGAATCCCGGCTCGCTGCCGGTTCTCCTGTTTTCGGAGACCTTGCCCTGTTGGAACAACGAGCCTACAGCTACCTCAGCGAACTGGCGGTGGACGTGGGCGTCAGGACCAGCGGCACCGAACTGGAACTGGAAGCGGCGGACTTCCTGGTAAGCCGCCTGGAAGACCTGGGATACAGCCCCGAAATCCAGGACTTCTCCTGGGAGTCGCCTGCGGCCGGATTTAGCATTCTGAGCCCTGGAGCGGAAACCCTGGACGCCAACGTCTTCAATGGAACCCCTGGTGGCGAGGCCGCGGCCGAGTTGGTTTTCGTGGGACTGGCCAAACCCGGCGACCTGCCGGCCGAAGGCCTGGAGGGCAAGATAGCCCTGATAGAACGGGGCGAGATTACCTTTGGCAGCAAGGTGGCGGAGGTCCACAACGCCGGCGCCGTGGCCGCCGTAATCTTCAACAATGTTTCCGGCTCCTTCCTCGGCACCCTGGGTGGCCGCGGAGAAATCCCCGCCATCTCCCTGTCCCAGGCCGATGGCCGCAGGCTGAAGGAACTTTTGGACCAGGGAGAAACCGTGGAAGCCTCGGTTACTGTTCAGGACAACGCCGTCCCGTCCCGCAACGTTATAGCCGAACTGCCCGGGCAGGGCAAGGGAGTTGTAGTTGTAGGCGCCCACTACGATACTGTCCCTGATTCGATAGGCGCTTCCGACAACTCCTCAGGAATGGGCGCTCTCCTTGCTATTGCTGAACGGGTGTCTGGCCGGTCCTTCCCGTTCACGCTGCGGTTCATTGCCTTCGGCGCCGAGGAAACGGGCCTGCACGGGAGTGAGCATTACGTCGACAATCTTTCCGCCGAAGAACTGGAGGAAATTTACCTCATGGTCAATCTGGATTCAGTGGGTTCCGGCTCCCATCTGCGCCTCTCGGGAGACCGGTGGGCGGCCAACTATGTCAAGGAAACGGCCCTGCGCGAGGACATCTCGCTGGAGCTGGGCGCCAGGTCGGGCCGCGGCGGCAGCGATCACGCCAACTTCCGCGATGCCTGGGTGCCTGTCCTGTTTTTCCTGTCCGATGATCTGTCCCGCATAAACTCGCCGCAAGACACCATGGAGCACATCAACTCAAGCCTCCTGGGCGATGTGACGGCGCTGGTACTGGATCTGCTGGAAAACGTCGACCAACTGTCGGGCTACGGCCGCTAAGAGCAAGCGGTTTACTTTTCCTAAGCTGATGGACACCAATGCCCTCCGATGATTTAATTACCCCATTGATGTACATCCGTGTCTATTCGTGGACTGAAGGAGAGAATTTATGGCCCGCACTCCGGCATCCCGCATCCAACGGGTGCAGCCTCCCGCCACCCTGGCAGCTGGCGAAAAAGCGCGGCAACTGGCCCGCCAGGGACACGACGTAATTGACTTGGGGCAGTCCAGCCCCCACCACGTTACTCCGTCCCACATCATCGAAGCAGGCATCGACGCCCTCAACCGGGGCCTGACCAACATCAGTTCCTCCCGCGGATTGCCCGAACTGCGTAAGGCCATGGCCGAAAAGCTGGCGACCCACAATAGCCGCACCATCGACCCTGATGGCGAAATCCTGGCCACCCCTGGCAGCAAAATGGGTTTGTACGACGCCATCAGTGCCTACATTGAACGCGGCGACGAGGTGCTGGTCATTGAACCTACGTGGGTCAGTTTCAGCCAGCAAGTGGAAATGGCCGAGGGCAACCCCGTGGCGGTACCCCTCAGCGAGGAAGAGGAATATTACATTACCTACGACCAGCTGAAAGAATACGTAACGCCCCAGTCAAAGATGATCATTATCAACAACCCCAACAACCCTACGGGGCGGGTCTATACCCTGGAAGAACTGGAGGCGGTGGCCCGGGTTGCCCGCGAACATGACCTGCTGGTCGTCTGCGACGAGACTTACGAGTATTTCACCTACGATGGCAACAGTCACCTCACCGTGGCGACGCTGGAGGGCATGGCCGAGCGGACGCTGACCAGCTACACCTTCACCAAGGCCTACTCCATGGCCGGTTGGCGGCTGGGTTGCATCGTGGCTCAGGGAGACCTGCTGGAGCCCCTGCTGAAAATCCAGGAACAGACGGCCAGCTTTGTGTCCCCCTTCGTCCAGATGGCCGGCGTTGCCGCCCTGCAAGGCCCCCAGGACCATCTGGCCCAGTGGCGCGAGGACTGCAACGAACTGCGCATCCGGTGCGCCGACCGCCTGTACCAGGTGCCTGGCGTCCATTGCCCGCTGCCCGACGGCGCCACCTTCCTTTTCCCCCGCTACTCGGCGGACATGACCTCCGCCGAACTGGCCGAACTGCTGGTGGAACGGGAGGGAGTGGTGGTAACCCCTGGAGCCGGATTCGGGGAGAGCGGCGAGGGCCACTTCCGCATCGCCCTCATGCGCTCCCCCGCCGACCGCGTCCTGGAAGGCGTAGAACGCATAGCCCGCGTCCTCGAAACTCTTTAGTTAGTTTATCCACGAAGAGACACGAAGAATCACGAAGTTATGGTTTGTCTCTTGGAAGACGTTGACTGACACGCTCCCTTCTTGAGGGGAGTCAAAGATTGGCTCCAGTCGGTTTTTCCTTCTCAAATCCCTTCGTGAACCTTCGTGCCCCTTCGTGGAAAAGAAAGGAAATCCATGAAGATACACCTGGTTGACGGGACTTATGAGCTGTTCCGGGCCTACTTTGCCCTGCCATCCATTTCGGCGCCCGACGGCCGCGAGGTAGGCGCGGTGAGGGGGTTGGTGCAGACGCTTATCAACCTGCTGCGGCAGCCCGACGTTACCCATGTCGCCGTGGCTTTCGACACCGAAATTCTTTCCTTCCGCAACCAGTTGTTTGACGGGTACAAGACGGGCGAGGGCACACCTCCGGAACTGCTGGCCCAGTTTCCCCTGGCCGAGCGGGTTGCCGCAGCCCTGGGCCTTGTGGTGTGGCCCATGACCGAGTTCGAGGCCGACGATGCTCTGGGCGCGGCGGCGGTGCGCTGGCAGGACGCCCAGGGGGTAGAGCAGATTGTCCTGTGCTCGCCGGACAAGGACCTGGCCCAGGTGGTGCGCGGCGACCGTGTTGTAACCCTGGACCGTCGCCGGGATGTCATTACCAACGAAGACGGGGTGCGGGAGAAGTTTGGCGTAGGCCCAGAGTCCATACCCGACTACCTGGGGCTGGTGGGCGACAGCGCCGACGGCATCCCCGGCATTCCCCGCTGGGGCGCCAAGGGTACCGCTCAGGTGCTGGACCACTACGGCCACATTGAGGCCATCCCCGCAGACGCGGCCGACTGGGCCATCAACGTGCGCGGAGCCAAGTCCCTGGCCACCAGCCTGTCCGACAACATGGAAGCCGCCATCCTCTACCGCCAGCTTGCCACCCTCCGCCTAGACGTCCCCCTGTCCGAGGAATTGGAAGACTTGGAATGGCAAGGCACCCCCCGGGAACCCTACCAAACCCTTTGCGACGAACTGGGGTTTGGAAGGCTGAGGGAAGGGGTGGGGAGGTGGGCAGAATCTTAACCACTCAGGTGATGGACAAATTCCTCTTCAGTTCTTCTTCAACGGCCTTCAATTGGTCAATAACATCGGCCAACACTTCCTGGTAGTCCGAGTCAATAGGTAGTCTGACGGCAATTGAGCCATCTTCAAGGCCATCGAGTTTTATTTGCATGGAACGCACTAAATCATAATTACCGTAGGATTCGAAGCGAATGGAAGTACGAGGTAAAATCA
>JAJEDS010000201.1 GCA_022821365.1 Dehalococcoidia bacterium
GGGGCTGTGGACCGGGGCATTCTCCAGTGGAGCCAACTCCAGGAACTGCGACACGTGGTAGCCGGCACGGTCTGCGGCCGGGACAATCCCGACCATATCATCTACGCCAATCTAATGGGCACCGGCGTCGCCGACGTCGCCGCCGCCAAGCTGGCGCATGACAACGCCAAGTCCAAAGGTCTGGGCATGGAAATGGAGTGGTAGGGTTTTCCATTGATCCACAAATAGGCACTAATGAATATAGGCAGGGGCGGGTTTGAAACCCGCCCCCGTTTCATCTCCACAACCCCTGCCGCTTCGCAAGGCGCCCTATACTTCAGCTGACCCCATTTGTGAACATTCGTGCCCATTAGTGGATAAAAGAAAACTAAGGCCACATAATCCACCCCGTCCGTTCCGTCCTGGCGCGGAACAGGTGGCCGCCTCCGGTGGTGACGTAGAGCGTCTTCATGTCGGCGTCGCCGAAGCAGCAGTTGGTGGCCCGTTCCACCCGGATGGGGTGGGTCTCCAGCACCCTTCCTTCTGGTGAAAAGACGTAAATCATGGGACCTGGGCCTCCCGATTCCCAGCCGGCGCAGGCGATGATGTTGCCATCGGTGTCCAGGGTCATGCCATCCACGCCCCGCTGTGCGCCCCGGTGGTCCACGCCAAAGGTGTGCAGCGACACATACTCGCCCAGCGACCCGTCCTCATTGATGTGGGATAGGCCCGCAGTTCCCGTACCCGGTCCAGGCCGTAATCGCTCTGGGCCACGTACAGGGTCTTCTGGTCGCGGGAGATCAATATGCCGTTGGGACGGGTTACGTCGAAAGTGGCCCGATTCAGTTCGTAGTCGCCACCTCCCGCGGGGTCCAGACGTAGCACCGACATGTGGTCCAGTTCCTGGGGGCCGCTGTCGCCGATGCCGCTGTAGGGGTCGGTGAACCAGATGCGGCCCGACCGGTCCACCACTAGGTCGTTGGGATTGTTGTGCCGCTTTCCGTCCAGCGTGTGGGGCAGCGACGTTACGGTCTGCCCGTCCTTCTCGAACCGGACGATGCGCCGCCCGCCCTGCTGGCACCCGAACAGGTTGCCGGCGACATCGAAACACAACCCATTGACGTGGTTGACACCTGTAAAATACTCGGTGGTTTCTCCCGTACGCGGGTCATATCGCAGCAGGCGACTCGCGGGGATGTGGGTGAAGATGACAGTCTCGCCGTCCCAGACCGGCCCTTCGGTGGTGCCGCCGTAGGGCCCCGCTACCAGTTCAAAGTCCCAACTCATGGTAAGTTACCTCCTGGTTGCAAGCAGGTTCCTTTGTCCTCGGTACGGTATCATACTTCGCGCTTCTTCGTGCCCCTTCGTGCCCCTTCGTGCCCCTTCGTGGATAGTTGGACCTCAGTCCTCCACCGCCGGCTGCAAATACGCGTCAATCTGCTCAATGTTATAGTTGCCCCCTTGCATCAACAGGGCCTCCACGGCAGCGCGGGCCGTGTCCAGGGACGTGAAGCAGGGTATGCGACGGTCCACTGCGGCGCGGCGGATGTAGTAGCCGTCCCGCATGACCGACGTATCGCCGGACAGGGTGTTCACCACCGCCGCCACCGTCCCATCGTTGATCACGTCCACCACGTTGGGGTAGGACTCGGTGAGCAGCTTGGTTACCATGGTTGCCGGCATGCCGGTGGCCTGGATCATGGCCGCCGTGCCCTCGGTGGCATACAGCTTGCAGTCGGCCTCCAGCAGTTGCCGGATCAGGGACAGGGCCTCGGCCTTGTGCTGGTCGGCGATGCTCAGCAGCACCCCATCGCCCCGTTTCAGGCTCAGGCTGGCCGCCATCAACGCCTTGGACAGCGCCCCGGGAAAGTCCCGGTCAATGCCCATAACCTCGCCTGTGGACTTCATTTCCGGCCCCAGGTATGAGTCCACGCCCACCAGCTTGGACATGGAGAAGACCGGAGCCTTGATGGCCGCCAGTTTCTGCCGCGGCCACAGGCCGCCCGAATAACCCATTCCCGCCAGCGTCTCTCCCAGCATGACGCGAGTGGCGATGCTGGCCACGGGTACGCTGGTAACCTTGGAGATGAAGGGGACAGTGCGGCTGCCCCGGGGGTTCACCTCGATGATGTACACGGTGGTCTCCGATTCGTCCGTGGGCGAGTGGGGACTGCGGTAGGCGCCGCCGCCCTGGATGACGAACTGGATGTTCATCAAACCCCGCACGCCCATGGCCAGGCCAATGCGGGTGGCGTAGTCCACCAGGGTGTCCACTTCCTGCTCCGTCAGGTTCAGGCCGGGGTAGATGGCCATGGAGTCGCCGCTGTGGACGCCGGCCCGCTCGATGTGCTCCATGATGCCTGGAATCAGCACCTGCTCCCCGTCGCAGATGGCGTCCACCTCGCACTCTTTGCCTTCCATGTAGTGGTCCACCAGCACCCGCCGCTCCGGCGTAACCTCGGTGGCCACGGTCAGGTACCGCACCAGTTCCGACGCGTTCTGGACGATTTCCATGGCCCGGCCGCCCAGCACGTAGCTGGGGCGCACCACCACCGGGTAGCCGATGTTCTGGGCCACCTGCAAGGCCTCCGACACCGACGCCACCGATGCCCCGGGCGGCTGGGGTATGCCCAGGCGGGACAGGAATTCCTCGAACCGCTGCCGGTCCGACGCTATGTCAATGGCGTCGGCGCTGGAACCCAGGATGGGCAGGCCGGCATGGGCCAGGGCCTGGGACAGGTTGATCGCCGTCTGGCCGCCAAACTGCACCACCGACGGCGGGGCCACGTCGTCCACCGTCTCGTTGTCAATGATGTCTCGCACCGCCTCCTCGTCCAGCGGCTCAAAGTAAAGCCGGTCGCTGGTATCAAAGTCCGTGGAGACCGTCTCCGGATTGGAGTTAATCATCACGCTGGAGACGCCGGCCGCCGACAACGCCCACGCGGCGTGGACGCTGCAGTAGTCGAACTCGATCCCCTGGCCGATGCGGATGGGGCCGCTGCCTATGACGATAGCCTTCTGGCCGGGCAAAGGCGGCGCCTCGTTTTCCTGCTCGTAGGTGCTGTAGTAGTAGGGCGTAACCGCCTCGAACTCGGCGGCGCAGGTGTCCACCATCTTGTAGACGGGCCGCAGGCCCCAGCGGTGGCGCAGGTCGCGCACCTGCTCCGGCAGCATGTCGGCCAGGGTGCCAACCTGCACGTCGGAAAAGCCCAGCCGCTTCGCCCGGTACAACAGGTCCGGCGTCAACGTCTCTCCCAGCAGCCTCCGCTCCATGTTGACGATGCGCTGCATGGCGCTGATGAACCAGGGGTCCACGTAGGTCTTTCCCAGCAGTTCGTCGGCGGACGTGTTGCGGCGCAGGGCCGACATCATGGCCCACAGTCGCAGGTCGTTGGGCTCCAGCAGGCCCTCCGCGTCCCGCCCCGACTTCCGGCCCTCGGCTGCGGCGCCCTCCCACAGCAGGGTTCGGTTGCCTATTTCCAGGGAGCGGGTGGCCTTTTGCAGCGCGGCCTCGAAGGACCGGTCAATGGTCATCACCTCGCCCGTGGCCTTCATCTGGGTGGTGACCTGCCGGTCGCCATTGGGGAACTTGTCAAAGGGCCAGCGGGGAATCTTGACCACGCAGTAGTCCAGGGCCGGCTCAAAGGCCGCCCCCGTCTTGCCGGTTACCGCATTGGGAATCTCGTGCAGCCGCTTGCCCACGGCAATCTTGGCGGAGACGCGGGCGATGGGGTAGCCGGTGGCCTTGCTGGCCAGGGCCGAACTGCGGCTGACCCGGGGGTTCACTTCGATGATGTAGTAGTCGGAGTCCGGCTCCCAGTGGGCCTGCAGAGCCTCGGCCACCCGGGGGTGGGGCCGCAATGCCATCTGGATGTTGCAGCCGCCCTCGATTCCCAGGCCCCGGATGATCTTGAGACTGGCCGTCCGGAGCATCTGGTACTCCTTGTCGGTAAGGGTCTGGCTGGGCGCCACCACGATGCTGTCGCCGGTGTGAGCGCCCATGGGGTCCAGGTTCTCCATGTTGCAGACTGTTATGCAGTTGTCGTCGCCATCCCGGATTACCTCGTATTCGATCTCCTTCCAGCCCACCAGGGAACGCTCCAGCAGCACCTGGGAAATGGGACTCAGGGCAAGGCCGTTGCTGACAATCTCCTCGAACTGCTCGCGGGTGTTGGCGATGCCGCCGCCGGTGCCGCCCAGGGTGTAGGCCGGCCGCACCACCAGGGGCAGGCCCATCTCGTCGCAGTATTCCCGCGCCTCCTCAATGGAGTTGACGGTACGGTTGGGCGGTTCCGGTTCGCCAATGTCGTGCAGGAAGTTGCGGAAGAACTCCCGGTCCTCCGCCTTGCGGATGGTCTCCAGGGGGGTGCCCAGCAGCCGCACGTTGTACCGGTCCAGCACCCCGGCGTCGGACAGGGCCACCGCCAGGTTCAGCCCTGTCTGGCCGCCCAGGGTGGGTAGAACGCCCTGGGGCCGTTCCTTGGCGATGATGCGCTCAATGACCTCGACGGTCAGGGGCTCGATGTAGACGTGGTCCGCAATGTCCGTGTCGGTCATTATCGTGGCCGGATTGGAGTTGATCAGGACAACGGAGATGCCCTCTTCCCGCAATGCCTTGCAGGCCTGGGTGCCCGCGTAATCAAACTCGGCGGCCTGCCCGATGACAATGGGACCAGACCCGATAACCAGTACCTTTTCCAGTGGCGGCGTGTTGTTGCTCAATGTGGTTTTCCATCCTCCGAGTTGTACCCGATTCTCACAAAGAGGCGCAGAGAAACGGAGTTGCACTGAAATTCTCTGAGTGCCTCTGATTCTCTGCGTCTCTTTGTGAAAACCTGGGCAATTGACTTCAGAACGTCGGCAGCCTGCCCGGCAGTTGCATTAACCCCCGGTCGTACAGGGCATTGATCATCTGGCAGCAGAATGAACCGTAGTAGACTCCATCAAAGTCCAGCTTGGCCATGCCGGGAAAGTCCTGCTCCGCCCGGGGCGGTACCCGGAAATTCACCGTGTCGTTGCCCGTCTTCTGCACCTCGATACAGCCCACCGGTTCCTCGTAAACCTTGCCGTTGCGCAGGTCTACCAGCTTGACGTTCAGTTCCCACCGGCTGCCCAGCCGCGCCCGGCTTACCGACGCAAGCTGGTAGCCGAAGTTGTTGTACTCTATGCGCGGCACCACCTGGTCAAGCAGCCCCAGCATATTCGACAAATTTATGGGCAGGTCCGCTTCTACGCCTTCCTCAACCAATACCATCGAAAAGGTGGACATAGTAACCCTCCAAATACTGCAAAAATGAAAACATGAAACCCTGGGATGTGGCAGTCTGGAAGGGTTATCGTCCTCCAACATACCACCAACCCGAACTCTGGCTCCTCTCTCCTCCCTATCACCTCCCACAAGCGCGGATTAGTGGTTGAATTCCTTCACCATATCCAGGAACTCGTCAAAGATGTACTCGTTGTCCCGTGGCCCGGGCGATGCCTCTGAATGGTACTGGATGGTGAACAGGGGCATGTCCCGGTGGCGGGTTCCCTCGACGGTCTGGTCGTTAAGATTTATGTGGGACACCTCCAGCCCCGGGGGCAGGGTGTCCGGATCTACCGCAAAGCCGTGGTTCTGGGCGGTGATATAGACCCGCCCCGTGGCCAGGTCCTGCACCGGATGGTTGCCGCCCCGGTGGCCGAAGGGCATCTTGTACGTGCTGCCGCCCAGGGCCCTCGCCGTTAGTTGGTGCCCCAGGCAAATCCCCATCACCGGCACCCGGCCCAGTATTTGACGCACGTTGCTCACCACGTAGTCCAGCAACTGCGGGTCCCCCGGCCCCGGCGACAGCAGGATGCCCGAAGGATTCATGGCCAGCATATCCTCGGCTGAAGTCTCCGCAGGCACCGCGATCACCTCGCAGCCCCGTTGCTGCAGCAGGCGCAGGATGTTGTATTTCAGCCCCACATCGGTTACCAGGATTCTGTGTTGGGGTTCGCTTGCTCTCTCTCCTGGCATGGCGGTTGGGGCGGCCGAGAAAGTTCCGCCTACTCCCTCGAACTGAGCCGATACAGGTCTTCCTTCCCAGCGATACCGTTCCTCTGCGGTAACCGTCCTCACCAGGTCCTGGTCGTCATACCGGGGCATTTCAGCCAGTTGGGCCGCCGCGGCTTCCGGGCTGCCGGTAGTAATCAGCCCCATCATCACGCCCCGCTCCCGCAGGCGGCGGGTGATGGCCCGGGTGTCCACCCCGCAAATGCCGGGTATGCCCTGGGACTTCAGGTATTCGTCCAGCGTTCGGTCACTCCGGCCGTGGCTGGGTTCGTCACAATGCTCCCGGACAACGAACCCGGCCACCCTTATTTTCGCCGATTCGTAGTCCTGTGGATTGATACCGTAGTTGCCCACCAGGGGATAAGTCAAGGTAACCAGCTGACCAGCATAGGACGGATCGGTGAGGACCTCCTGGTAACCGGTCATGCTGGTATTGAAGACCACCTCGCCGTGGCCCTCCACCCGGGCGCCCATGGACTCGCCCCGGTGCACCGACCCGTCCTCCAGCACCAGGAATGCCGGAACGGAACTCTCGCTATCGGAAGTTGCCAATGTTCAGAACCCCTCTCTATCTTTGGGTCCACGAGTGAACACTAATGTTCGCTAATGGTTGTTCGTGAATAAACTTGCTCTCTATATACCGAAATCCTGGTGTACCAGTCGGCCCTCCACCATTGTTGCAACCACCCGGCCCTTCAGGTTGACACCCTCCATTGGCGTGTTGCGGCCCCTGGACGCGAACTGGCTTGTATCCACCGTCCACTCCAGGTTGGGGTCAAACAGCACCAGGTCCGCCGGGGAACCGGCCTCCAGGGTGGCGTACTGCTCAAAGCTGGGCCCCAGCACCCGCGCGGGCCCGACGGTCAGGCGGTCCACCAGGGTACCCATGGAAATGCGCCCGCCATGGACCAGCGACAGCAGCGACCCCAGGGCCGTTTCCAGCACGCTGATGCCGAAGGACGCCTCCTCATAGGTTACTTCCTTGCTGGCCACCTCGTGGGGCGCGTGGTCGGTGGCGATGCAGTCAATAACTCCCTCGGCCAGGCCCTCGATCAGGGCTTCCACGTCACTGCTCCCCCGCAGCGGCGGGTAGACCTTGGTGGAAGTGTCGTAATTGAGCGGTCCGGCGGTGCGGCCCGGGTCGCCCTGGTAACCCAGCGCCCACTCGTCGGTCAGGAACAGGTGCTGCGGACAGACCTCGCAGGTAACCGAAATGCCCCGTCTCTTCGCCTGACGCACCAGGTCAACGGAACCGGCGGTGCTCAGGTGGGCCAGGTGCAGGAAACCGCCGGTCATTTCGGCCAGGGCCAGGTCCCGGGCCACCATGGACTCCTCGGCGGCGGCCGGAATGCCGGGCAGGCCCAGGCGGGTGGCTGTCCACCCCTCGGCCATCACCCCACCGGGGCACAGGCTGTGTTCCTGGCAGTGGTTGCTGATGGGCATGGCCAGGTCCAGGGTGTAGGTCAGGGCCAGGCGCATCAGGTTGGGGTCGGCCACCGGGTCGCCGTCGTCGCTAAAGGCCACCACCCCGGCGGCGGCCAGTTCCTCCATCTCGGCCAGTTCCCGTCCCCTCCGGCCCTTGGTTACTGCGCCAATGGGGAAGACTCGGACCACGCCGTCGGCCTCGGCCCGTCGCTTTACCAGTTCCACCATCGCTTCATTGTCGATGGCCGGATCGGTGTTGGGCATGCAGCACAGGGACGTGAAACCGCCCCGGGCCGCGGCCCGGGTGCCGGTGGATATGGTCTCCTTGTACTCGTAGCCCGGTTCCCGCAGGTGGCAGTGCAGGTCGATGAACCCGGGCGCGACCACCAGGCCGTTGGCAGGGATGGTATGGGCGCCGTCGGGCACGTCGAGCGGCGTCAGGGTCGCCCCGGCGGACACGATGCGCCCCTCCCGGGTCAACACGTCGCCCACCCCGTCAACGCCCCGTCCGGGGTCAACAATGCGGGCGCCTTTAATCAGCACCGGTCTGTTGTAATTGCGGTTTACCAAGGTTGTTACTCTAACTTCGATTCCCGGTTATGGTTTTACAAAGAGAAACGGAGATTCCGAGGTACCCAGAGAGTCTCCGTGAAACTCCGTTTCTCTGCTTCTCTTCGTATGAGACTCTTTAGCAATCTACCCCGCTTGCGCCATCCGGCTGCCCCTGCCGGCACAGAGGCGGTATAGCAGCGCCATGCGCACGGCCACCCCGTTGGTTACCTGTTCCTCTATGACGGAGCTTTCGCCGTGGGCCAGGGCGGTGCTGATTTCCACGCCCTCGTTCATTGGGCCCGGGTGCATCACCAGGGCGCCGGACTTGGCCCGGGCCATTCGCGCATCGGTAACCTGCCAACGGCGGATGTACTCACGCAGGCTGGGCAGGAAGCCGCCTTGCTGCCGCTCCGATTGCAGCCGCAGGGCCATAACCACGTCCGCGCCCTCGATGGCCCGGTCCAGGTCGGTGTCCACGTCCACCTGGGCGAAAGGATGGTCTTCCTCCAGTTCGTCCCGCCCGCTCAACAAGTCCAGGGGCATCAGCGTGGTGGGGCCCGACAGGACTACGTTGGCCCCCATCTTGGTAAGTCCCCAAAGGTTGGAGCGGGCCACCCGGCTGTGCAGTACGTCGCCCACGATGACCACTTTCGCGCCCAGCAGCGTTCCCAGCCTCTCCCGCATGGTGTACAGGTCCAGCAGCGCCTGGGTGGGATGGGCGTGCAGACCGTCCCCGGCGTTGATCACCGAAACCTGGGGCAGGTGACGCGCCAGAAGGTAGGGCGCGCCGGAATGAGGGTACCGGACGACCACCACGTCCACCCCCATGGCCTGCAGGGTTAGCCCGGTGTTCAGCAGCGACTCTCCCTTGTCCACGCTGCTGCCGGAACTGGACATGTTGATGACGTCGGCGCTCAGTACCTTGCCAGCTTCCTCGAAAGATATGCGGGTGCGGGTGCTGGACTCGTAGAACATGGTGACGACGACACGGCCGCGCAGGGTGGGCACCTTCTTGATGTCCCGCCCCAGCACCTCAACCATGGCGCCGGTGTCGTCCAGGACCGACGTAATCTCGTCGGCGGTGAAATCGTCCAGGTCCAGCACGTTGCGGCGGCTGCCGGTGGGCGCCGCCAGGGTTACTTCCCCGGCCTCGCCGCCCAGGGCCATTGCGTCCGGCGTGGTCATTTTATCTCCCGCCCCAGCTTTACGATAATAACGTCCTCGTTCCGGTCCGTTTCCGTAAGACGCACCTTCACTTCCTCGTCCAGGCTGGTGGGCACGTTCTTGCCCACGTAGTCGGCCCGTATGGGCAGTTCCCGGTGGCCCCGGTCCACCAAAATCGCCAGTTGCACCTGCTTCGGCCGGCCCAGGTCGCTCAGCGCGTCCAGCGCAGCGCGGACAGTACGGCCGGTAAACAGCACGTCGTCCACCAGCACCACCCGCTTGCCCTGCACGTCCACCGGAAACTTGGTGGGGCGGACCCTGGGATTCTCCCGGGCCTGCAAGTCGTCCCGGTAAAGGTTTATATCCAGCTCGGCCAGCGGAGCCTGGCTGCCCTCAAAACGCTGTATGTTCTCACCCAGCCGCTGGGACAGTATGACGCCCCGGGTGTGGATACCCACCAGCACCAGGTCGTCAACGCCCCGGTTCCGCTCCAGAATTTCGTGGGCGATGCGGGACAGGGAGCGCTGGATTTCCTGCGCATCCATTATCTGCCGTTCCGGCCTGTCGCTGCCAATTTGAGCCATAACCAGTTCCGCCCGAATCGGGCTATGCCTTCGCGCCGCTCATGGTATTGATGGTCTCCACCAGCACGGTCATCGCCTCTTCAACCTGGTCGCCCACCGCCGGGTCCAAAAGTTCCCCGTTCTGGCCGAAAACGCTGGCGGCGTTGGGCACCAGCAGCATGGGCCGGGGAATCAGCCACGCCCCCTCGCATTGCAGGCAGTCCGACAGGTGCAGGTGCATCCGGATACCGCCCGACCGGCCCGGGGTGGTGCCCATGCCGAATACCACCTTGTTGGTCCAACAATTGGGAGGACGGCACGTCCACTCGATGGCATTCTTCATCACGGCAGGGATGGAGTGATTGTACTCAGGAGACGCCACCAGCAGGCCATCGGCGGAGCGCATGGCGTCCCGCAGCGCTGCTACCGGACCGGGGAAGGTGCCGTCGTCCAGGTCGCCGTTGAACAGGGGCAGCCCGGCCAGGCTGGCCTCCTCCACCTCAACGCCCTTGCCCTTCAGGACTTCTGTGGCGGCGCGGGAAAGCCTGTGGTTCCACGAATCTTGCCGCAGGCTGGCCACTATGCTGACTATTTTCATTCGACTACTCCCGCCGCCGCTCAATGGCTGGCGATGTTGGCTTTTCAAAAAAACGCCCCTTACCCAACTGGCAAGGGACTAGGGCCGCCGGCCTGAACCGCAATAACGCGGTACACCGCACGAAACCAGGGCCAAAACACTTTGCCAGCCTCACGGGACTGCTTAAAAGACGGCCGGGGTTTATTCAGTTGTTCCAAACCACGATGGGCACTTATGCCAGTAACCCGGTTTGGGCGCCGAAACTTCTTACTTACTATAGCACATTTCGTCAATTTTTTCACGATAATGTGCACCTTTCAACCACCTGTATACGCTTATGGTTCACCCCGTGGCAGCCCCAGCATAAACCCCTAACTCCACCTGTACCATGCCGAAAGTGGTTGAAAGATTCGGTACGTCCTTTCCGAATTCAGCCAATGTTTCAAGTTCCCTTTCAGTCAGAGGCTCGTTGTGATAGGCCACTGCTTCCCTTGACGTCATGGGCCTCGTGGGCAAAGCATCCCTGTGCCGAATCATACCTTCAATATGAAACTCCAGGGCCTCCCTGATCATTCCTTGAATCTCTTGCCAGGTCCGGCCTGCGCTGACGCATCCGGGAAAGTCTGGAAGATACGCGCAGTAGTTGTTGGAAGTTTGTTCGTAGACTGCCACGGTTGTCAGTTTCATGACTTGCCACAGAATGGTTGGCGGACAGATTCCCGTTTGAGCTTGGCGTTTGGCAACCTTCGGTGGACACCCTGCACAATGTCCGCGAGCGCCAGGCCTCCAGTGTTTTCATACCCGTTGCGTTTCAGCTTTGAATTCTTCAGAATCTTCAGCTTCGCCGACCTTGTTAACCGGAATGATCTTGTAGTAGTAGGACCTTCCAGGATCAAGCCCTGTTTGGACAAGTGACGGAGTGTTAACAACTTTCAGTTGCTTCTCATCCCCCCAGAACCCAGCCCTGAACATAATCCTGTAATGAGATATTTCTGAGTCTCCGCCATCCGGGTCATCCCATTCCATGCTTATGCTGTTGCAGGTAGTTTTGATACTCTTTACCACCCTTATGGGGCTTGGCCTGGCAAGGTATATCCGTTCGCAAGGCAGTTTCTCCTGCAACTCCGGGAATAATTGCTCGGCTTTGATTAAGGCATGGTGAACGCCATCTACGGCAACATCATTTTGGTTAACCTCCAAGACTCCAGTTGCCTTGACAAGCTTCGAGGCTTTTTCCTTAGCTTTGCTACCACGTACTTGCAAGCAAGCAGTGTTCACTCTCATCCGCCGTTCCGCCTCCTGCATTACCTCATTGGCCTCCTCCATCTCCTTGTTATTTCGTCGGTTCCGACTGAGGGCAATAAGCGATGCGACTCCCAGTATGCCTACCCCGGCAACCGCCCCAATTCCAGTGAGTACAAAGGGTGCGGCAGCCATTCCCAAACCGCCTGCCGCGACAGCGCCGCCACCAAACCAAGCCGCAGTCGCACTTGTTGCCGCAGCACCTGACAATCCACTAATTGCAGCCCCGGTTGACGCTGTCCCAAAGGCTCCAACCAAAGTCCATGCCGCTACTGGTGCCCCTATGGCGCCAGCTACTCCGGTCGCACTACCCATTGCGGCAACTCCCGAATTGTTCGCCTTGGATACTTCTTGACTTTGGTAAAAATATTCACCTTTATACCAGCCAGGCACAATGTTCCCGGCTTTGTTTACGGAAAAGGCGCCGTAATGTATAAGCGCCTGTTTAGCGTTGATGGAAGCTTCGGAGAGGTACTGGCAAGCCTCGTCCGCTTTCGCTTGTTCGATCACGTATTGTTCAGCGGCAGCCTGGTGTTTTTCGCACCTTTTGGCGTGGATTTCCTTGGTGTCAGGCATTTTGGTCCTCCTAATGGACTTCTCGTGTGGGGCAGATAACAAGGTTGAAAATGTCAGCAACCGCATTAGGCCTTAGAAACTTTCCCCTACCCCGTAACCCGCTTTTTCCGGTTGTTCATGTAGTCCACCAGGATGTACTCGCCCAGGTTCTCCGAACTGCTGTAGAAGGCCCGACCCCGGTTGATGCGGGTCATACGGTCAACGAAGTTCACCAACTGGTAGTTGTTCTCCAGCATGAAGGTGTTGATGACGATGCCCTCCTGGGAGCATTTCTTGACCTCTTTCAGCGTCTCCAGTTCGGTGCGGTAGCTGGGCGGGTAGTTGAAATAGGACCGGCCGTTCTCCAGGTGGGCGGTGGGTTCCCCGTCGGTGATGACCAGGATTTGGCGGGTGCCACCCTTTTCCTTGGCCAGCAGGTTGCGCGACAGCATCAGCGCGTGGTGCAGGTTGGTGCCCGACACCCAGGCGTTCCAGCTCAGCGATGCCAGGTCTTCCTCCTTGATCTCCCGGGCGTAGTCGGAAAAGCCCACCACGTGCAGCGTGTCCCGCGGGTACTGGGTGCGGATCAGGGCGAACAGAGCCAGGGTTACCTTCTTGGCCGCCTGCCAGTTGTTGAACAGGCCCATGCTGCGGCTCTGGTCCAGCAGCACGATGGTGGCGGCCCGAGTCATGTGCTCGTTGCGGTATATCTCAAAGTCCTGGGGGCTGATCTTCACCGGCACCTGCGGCCCGCCCCGCACGATGGCGTTCTTCACCGTGGATTGAAGGTCAATCTGGAAGGGGTCGCCAAACTCGTAGGGCTTGGTCTCCCCCAGCAGGTCGCCCCCGGCGCCCCGGGTATCCAGCTCGTGGTTGCCGTTCCGGTCCTTTTTCAGGTGGATGAAGACCTCCCGCAATGCTTTCTGCCCGATGCGGCGGATGCCCCGGGCCGTCAGCTGCAGGTCGTCGTCGCCGGTAACGTAGCCGGCCTCCTTGAGCAGCTGGCGCAGGCGGTCCAGTTCCTCCCAGGCCCGGCGGGCCTCATCACCCAGCAGTTGAGCCAGCTTGTCCGGGTCAATGTCGTCCATGTCGCCGGTGCGCAGGGCCTGCTGCAGCATTTGCTCCAGCTGGTCCAGATCCTGCATCTGGCGCATCATCTCCATGGCTTGTTCCAGGGTCAGGCTGTCGTCGCCCAGGAAGGGATACTGGCGGCGCAGGTCGTCCATGGGCATAAGCTGTTCCATGAGCGACGCGAACTCGGCCATATGCTGCTGCATCCCGGGGTCCAGCGCCGACTGCAGGGCGTCTTCCAGCTCTCGGCGGGCCTCGGGAGACATGCTGTCCAGCATGGACTGCATCTGGGCCAGTTGCTGCTGCAGCATCTCCATCAGTTCTTCAAAGTTTTGGGGCGGGTTGTCGCCGAACATCCCGCCGAACTGCTGCATGAATCCGTCGAAGTCAGGTTCGCGGCCGGCCAGCTTGTCCCGCATCATCTCGTTTAGCTGGCGCATCATCTCCTGCATGGCCGCCATTTGCTCGGGAGACATGTCCTGGAGTTGCTGCTGCATCTGCTGACCCATGTTCTGGGCCATCTGCTGTTTCAACATGTCCAGCAGTTCCTGGAACATCTGCTGGGCGTCGGGATCAATGAAATCGTACTCCATTAACTCCTGGATCTGGCCGCCCAGGCTGTCGGGCAGGTTGTCCAGCTTCTCCCGGTTGCGGTCGGCCCGCTGCTTCAGCAGGTCCAGCAGGTTCTCCTGCATGGCGCGGTCTTCCTCGGACGCCTGGTTGACCTGCTCCTGGGCCTCGTCCATGCGCCGGTCGATGCCCTCCCGCTCGGTCCGCAGGATTTCATCCAGCCGTTCCTTCAGGTCATCAACTACCGAGTCCATGTTGTGCTGCTGGAGTTGCTGGTGGCGGCGGTCCCGCAGCATATCCATCAACTCGCGGAGGCCGGGCATCTGCTGGCCGTTGCGGTCCTGCATGCCGTCGCGGAGCAGTTCGCGCAGGGCCTGCATCACGTCGCCCTGCTTGAGCAATTCGTCGGCCAGGCGGTCCATCAACTCGTCGGCGTCAATGTCAAAGATTTCCTGGGTGCCGTCCCACTGGGAGTAGCGGTAGGTGCGGTAGAAGAGCATGGTGGCCTCCCTGTGCCGGTATATGTGCCGTCCGGGAGATATGGGGGACATCGGAGGATTGCGGGAAATGATACAGGGCAAATCGACGGGCCGCAACAATTGGAACCGGCAGCAACGGTTCACGATTTGGGCCACAGGCTGTTCTACGATGTCGTCATACCGGCTTGCGTGGGTATACGGAAGCGTTGCCTTTCGATATGTCGCTGGCTCACTTATCCTGCTGGATTTGTTGATGTTCTACGATTAAGTCACCAGCTAACTGGTCAGCGAAAATGTCACCCTTATGAAGGAAGTGACATTGAAA
>JAJEDS010000020.1 GCA_022821365.1 Dehalococcoidia bacterium
GGGACAGAATCGCTGGACAACAACAGATTACTGGACTAATGACCTCGGCGATTCACACTCATACAGGGATGGCAGTTGGTGGGTGTTCAGATTGTCCATCACCAGCACTAACCGTTTCTTATGGGGGAAGTCTTCGTCCACCAGTTTCCGTACCACCTGGGCCCAGTCCTTCCTGGTGTGGCGCTCCGTCACTTCCGCCCGTCGCCACCCCTCCAGGGGCGCGAACAGTATGAACAGGTTGCTTACCCCCTGGCGCCGGTACTCATAGTCGTAAGCCATGGGAGCACCGGGTATCGCGGGCCGGGGCTGGCGGGTCTCCCCCACCAGTTGCTTGCTGGTCTCGTCCAGGCGCACCAGCACCTCCCCTTCCCCGTAGTCTCGGTGATACACCTCCAGCACGTCCTCCATGGCGCAGACGAACTGGGCGCTGCCTTTGGGCGGAATACACCAGCTTTCCTTCAGCCAAGGCTTGAGTTGGTTTTTTTCAAGGTCCTGCCCACCGTATCCGCGCTGATGCTATGGACTAACTAAGGGTGTCACGCCGTCGCCAAGTCTGAATGGTGGGCCATCTCCAAGGTCTGGACATCGGTAATGGGCACCAACTGGTAGCCCAGTTGCGCTGCTCGACGCCGGGCGGTGTGCAAGGCCAGTTGCCGATACTGTTGCTCAAAGTACTCAGCGCCAGCGTCCACGTATCGGTGTCCGTAGCGCAGCGTGGAGTAGATGATCCGGGCCAGCTTGTGGGCCGTGGCGGTCATGGCCTTGGGCGCGCCCAGGTGGGCCTTATTCCGGCGCAGGAAGGCGCCCAGGGCGCTGTCGGAGCGGTGCAGCGCGTTGGCCGCCAGCCGCAGGGCCGCGGCGGCACGGTTGGCGCTGGCCTTGGTCTTTGAGCTGATCACTTTCCCTCCGGTGATGCGGTTGTGAGGGCTCAGCCCCAGCCAGGAGGAGAAGTGCTTGGCACTGGGCCATTTGGTCATGTCGGTGCCCACCTCGCTGATCACCTTCAGTGCCGTGTAGGCGTCCACCCCGTCAATCCTGGTCAGGTCCACCCCCGTCATCCGGTACAAGTGGCCCTGGACATCGAAGGGCGGAGCGTTCTTCTGATTGTGCCTCTTGCCGTTGGGAGCCGGAGGCTCGCCGTCGCTGCGGTCCTTAAACCGCTCCAACTGGCTTCAATCTCCCGGTCGCATTCGGCAATTTTGGCCTGGTAGGTACGGTAAAGCTCCAGCGCCTGGGTCAGCTCGAAGAGGTGCTCCTGCCTCCAGTGCCCCTGCAGCGACCTGGCTATGGTAGCCTCGTCGGACTTGGTCCTGGGGTCGCGCAGCCGGGCCAGCCGGCGAGGATTCCTCTCCCCCTGCACGATGGCCTCGATGATGGCCATGCCCGTCTTGCCGGTGATGTCCCGGATCACGTGGTGGAGCTTTACGTTCATCTGCGTCAGCGCCTTCTGCATGTGCTGCACGTGCGTGGCGGCATGTTCCACCAGCATGGCCCGCTGCCTCAGGTAGCTGCGCAGGCGCCGGATCTCATCCTCCGGCCGGAAGGCTCCTGACAGCAGGCCGTAGGTGTGCAACTGCTGCAGCCACTGGCAGTCCAGCACGTCCGTCTTCCGGCCAGGCACGTTCTTGATCCTCCTGGGGTCCACCAGCATCACCTGAAATCCCCGCTCCTCCAAAACTCCGAACAGGGGAATCCAGTAGACTCCGGTGGACTCCATCACCACCGTTTCCACACCACATTCAGCCAGCCACTCGGCCAGGCGGTACAGGTCCGCGGTGAAGGCCTCAAACTCCCGCACCGGCTGCTCCGTCCGGTCGGCGGGAACCGCTACGAAATGGCTGATGGCCCCTACGTCAATGCCGGCCGCGTTCAGGTTCAAATGGGCCAGCCCCGCTGGTTCTGCGCCGGTCGTGCCTCTGCTGCTCTTTACCCCTCCAGGATTACCTTGTCAGGCGCATCGCCGGAGGGAACCACCAACGTCGAACAATCTATGGAACGGGATCGCCCCCACCGGAGCGTCACCAATGATGCCGTCGTAAGGCTCCTGGACCATGCTCTCCATCGGGCAATATCCACCAGTGCATCACCGGTCTCTTTCCAGGCGACACGCCTTGCCACGGAGTATACATTCCTGGGTGCATCCTCCTGTTAGTCGCCTTTGCCCGGCCCGGACACGGGCGTAACTCTGCTCTCCACTATCTTCCGCTCCACCAACCCATCGGCCAGCAACTGCAGCGTCCAATTGACCCGCCCCTCCGGGGGCGCCGAGCAGGCCAGCGCAATCAGGTGCGCCTCTCCAGACCCGTCCAGTTTCTTCGGACGTCGCTTCTCCTGCTGGCGCCGGCTCAAGGCCGTCTCCACCCCCTCTTCCACACACCGACGGCGTACCCGTTCCACCGTGGCGGTGCCCACCTGCAGTACCCGGGCTATCTCCCGGTCCATCATGGGACCTTCGCCCTGGTTTTCATCACTCAACAACAGAATCCGAGCGTGGGTCTGCTTGTAGGCCGCCGCACGCCCACGGGACACCAGACCCTTCAACTCCCCTCGTTCCCCCGCCGTCAACTCCACCCGGTATTTCTTCACCATCACGTCCCCTCCCACTACCACTTCTGTTCCGTTGGGATTCCTGATCCACCACGGCTAATCTACCACATATCCCCACACATCATTTCAATTGCGTTAGCCTACTAGTACTACAGTCGCAGATACTGATCAAGATGTCGGAGGCGTCGTTGGTAGTGGCAGTGGCGGGCTCGGGCCTGATGGCGTCGCCTCCAATGGGACCAGTCCAACGACAGTTCCGGCGATCCCCGGTTCTGCCAGATCAACCGGCACAGCAGTCGGCGCACCTCGGGGACCGTGAATGGTATCAGGCTTGCATCCCAATCCCCGTCTCCCCCTTTTTGCTTTCTGAGCCGGTGTTGGCCTGTTGCGGGACTACCGCCAGGTAGGCGTGGGCCAGCATGGCCAGGGTGACGTGCCGGTACCAGCCCTCCCACCGTCGCACCTCGTACTGGTCCAGCCCCACCAGTCCCTTGGCCTCCTCAAAACACTCCTCAATGGTCCACCGGATACCGGCCACCCTGACCAGTTCTTCCAGGGTGGTGTCCCCGGGACCGTAGCAGACGTAAAAGGCCAGTTCTTCAGGCCGGGCTATGCTGCGGCGAACCAGCAGCCAGTACCCCTGGCCTTCTTCCCGCAAGGGCCGAATCGCCACCCAGGCCCAATCGTAAACCCGGGGTCCCTTGGACCCATCCCCAGCGCTCAGCCGCGCCCAGTCCCCTTCTTCCACCTGGGACGCCAACCGGTCTGCCCGCACCTGCCTCGGTCCTTCCTCCGTCCAGGCCCACAGCTTCTCGTTGCTCTTGACCGCCAGTATATGAGGTATCTCCCGCTGCTCCAGCCACCGCCGCAACTTCCGGTCACTGCCGTACACCGTGTCTCCAGCAAACCACCGGAAGGGGACTCCCCTTTCTACCGCCCGCTCCACCATCCTCTGGGCCAGTTGGGGCTTGGTCTGGAACCTTACCCCCTCCGGCACTCCCGCCTCCCGACGCCGCTCCCCATCCTCAGACCATACCTGGGGCAGATACAACTCCCGGTCCAGCAGGACTCTCCCCTGGCCGGTGGCGTAACTCAGGAAGACTCCTACCTGGCAGTTCTCTATCCGGCCCGCCGTCCCACTGTACTGACGCTGCACCCCCACCGACTTGGTTCCCTTCTTCAGGAATCCCGTCTCGTCCACCACCAGCACACCCTCTGCCTCCCCCAGATGCTCCACCACATAGTCCCCAAGATCGTCCCGTACCAGGTCAGCATTCCACACGTAGTTGTACAACAACCGCTGCACTCCGTCGGGCGTGGCATCTCCCGCTTGCTCCGCCAACTGCCACCCATTCTTGCGCTCCACGGGACTGATCAGCCCTTTCAAATAGGCCAGCGCCCGCTGCCGTGGTTCTGACCGGTAGAACCGGGCCCCGATTCGCCGGTGGACTTCCTCAATCCCACGGGCCCACCGCTCCGCTTCCAACACCTCTTCCCTCTCCCCAACCAATCCCTCACCTCACCCACTCCTTAAAGTGAACTCATTCTACCCAAATTTATCTGCGACTGTAGCACTAGAAAAAGAAGACGGATTTAGCGACGAGGAATTGAAATACCTAGCTCAACAGATGAGTCTTTTAGGAACTATTGCGACACTAGGGCCTCCGGATGGGTTTGCCGACTGGACTGCGGAAGAGCAAGACGCATACTTCATGAGCATTGCCCCGGGCTACAAACCAACGCCGCCCATGATAGGCAAATGTGCGGAATCAGTATTCGCGATCTTCACAACGTTAATCATGATGAAACCCGGAAACCCGTTGGCGAGCAGAGATTCCGAAATCCTTCACTTGGGCAGCTCGTTCGGTGCCCAGTACTTACTTGCTCTTTCGGTAGAACCCGCTCTCAAGCACACCACCGTATTCGCCTGGAAGAATTATTCCCGCGTTCATAACCTGCAGAGCTTGTGGAATGCACTCAAGGAAGCTGATCCTGCCGGCGCGGAGCAGGTGAGCGAACGCTTCAAGGCTACCGCCCGTCAATACGAAAGTGAATTGCCAGAGCAAAGAATGAGTTAGAATAACTCAGCAACGATGGAGGAGACCATTCGACACAGGGCGGAGGATTGGGAGATGCGCTATTGGTTCGAGATTACACCTCATATTAAGGAGACTATTCATCACGGCACCAATGTACTAGCAATTGCCTTTGACGCGATCATCAGGACACATCAGACTGTTGACGATGAGCCAGGGTCATCACCCCTAACCACGTAGAGGATTACAGAAATGCTGAACCACCACCCAGACGACATTGATGAAGCAGAGGCAACGGACGCAGTGCAATCCAACGAACTGGCCGACCGGCGGATCGGCTGGGCCGGGTACACCATATCCCGGCCCGCCCGGAAGAATCATCGGTCCAGACGTTTCTTCACGGGCAAATTGCCCCATCTCCAATAAAGCCGTGCCCCATTGCCTCCGGAATCACCATGTTCCAAAATGCCCCATTCCATAGCCGGCCCTGCCCCATCACCCTGGAACCGGCCCAGAAATCCCTGAAATTCCCCAGTATCAGTTACGAAACCGGCCCACTACTCCATCCTGCCCAAAGTCCAAAGCCCCGTACGCGTCTACGACGCCACCACCGGGGCGTGGCACCTCAAACCCTGAAAGGGGGTTCACACATGAATCCTGGTTCACGGGTGAACTACCCCATAGGGGATTACACCCGGTGCTGGCGCTCATCACACTGGACGGCAGAACACGTTCAGGCGACAACCGGCCGCCGGCGACCGGAGGAGGGTCAGGATGCAAAAGAACTACTACAACAACCGGCGGAAGACCCGCACAGGCATCAACGCCGGGGCCGTGCCGACGGCCGGCACGGCGGAACACCGGAAGACCTTGCGAGACGGGCTTCGTATCCTGGCCAGGATCGTCGCCCGCGCTCACCTGCGGC
>JAJEDS010000105.1 GCA_022821365.1 Dehalococcoidia bacterium
CATCACCATCCTGGACGGCGACGGACAGGCCATCCGCAGCTTCACCAGCAGCGCCCCGGAGGCGGACGACGACAACCCGGAACCCCGCGCGCCCGGGGAGCCGGGGATGAACCGTTTCGTCTGGAATATGCGCTACCCCGCGGCGACCAGGGTGCCGGAGGACAAGACTACCGAGGACTCCCTGGTCGGCCCCCTGGCGGCGCCGGGCACATACCAGGTAACGCTCCAGGTGGGGGACGAGACGCAGACCGAGACTTTCCGAATCCTGAAGGACCCCCGGGTGGCGGCCAGACAGGAAGACCTGGACGCCCAGTTCCGGTTGCTGGTGGAGATCCGGGACAAGGTTTCCGAGACCCACGACGGCATCAACCAGCTTCGCCGGGTGCGCCAGCAGGTGGACCAGTGGGTGAACCGCGCCCAGGGCCACCCTTCGGAGGAGACGGTGGCCGATGCGGCCGAGGCGGTGAAGGAGAAGCTCAAGGGCATTGAGGACGAGCTTATCCAGTCGGCCTACCGGGGCGCGCGGGACAGGCTGGATATGCCCACGCGGCTGAACCGCAAGCTGGCGGAACTGACCGCGGTGGTGGCCACCGCCGACTTCGCGCCCCCGCAGCAGGCCTACCAGGTCTTTGAATACCTGTCCGGCGAAATTGACGTACAGCTGACGGCCCTGCAGCAGGTTGTGGATGAGGACGTGGCCCAGTTCGCCAACCTGGTGAGGGATTTGGACATTCCGGTTATTGCGACGTAGGAGGTAGCTAAATCAATACCAGGGTGAAAGATTCATTTGGTAAAGGGGCGCAGGTCCTTCGCCAGCACCGTAGAGGCGATTCGCGAATCGCCCCTACGGTGCCAAACTGGGCCGACAAGTGTGGCAATATTCAAGCTTAAAGTGCGCTTCCAGCCCTGGCTTTGGTTTAGTTATCCCTTCTCCCCTTGACGGGGCAAGGCCGGAACCTGCCCTGAGCTCGTTGAAGGGATGGGGGTGAAGAACATTGCCAAACTCTTGCCAGGGGCGGAAAATACGGGGTGAGGATGGTGAGAATGGGAACGGTAACCGCGACAATAGAAGTAGGAGATCCCCAGGGGCGGAACTTTCGGGAGATTGAACTGGAAGTGGATACCGGCTCAACCTTCACCGCCCTGCCCCGTGAAATGCTGGATGCCATAGGGGTGTCGGTTAATCGGGCTATGCCGGCGCGTTTGGCTGACGGGACCACACAATCGGTAGAACTGGGAGAGACCATCATCAAGCTGGCGGGGCAACAGTTCACCACCACGGTAATCTTCGCTGAAGAGGGAGAACCCAGCCTGTTGGGCGTGGTTACCCTGGAACAGGCTCTGCTGGCGGTGGACCCGGTGAACAACGAGTTGGTACCGGTGGTGGCCAAGCGGTATTGAGCCTCCACATTCACCACATAGATTAACTTATTCCTCTCACAACTTCGCCAGTTTCTGCACCCGCTGGTTGGCGGTGTCTATGCCGTAGATGCTGCCCTGGGAATCGGTGTAGACCTGGTGGGCGTTTTCGAAGGTGCGGCCACGGGCCAGCAGTTCGCCGTCCAGGGTCAGGATACTGAGGCGGGGAACCTGGTCAGTTACGTACACCACCTGGTTGGCGTCGATGTGGACGCCCATTGCGCACTTGAAGTCGGTCCATTCCGCCAGGAAATCACCCTCTCCCGTGAACACCTGCACCCGGTTATTCTCGCGGTCGGCAACGTAAACCCGGCCGTCCCGGGACACCCGGACGCTGTGGGGCACCCGGAACTGGCCGGGGCCGCTGCCGGGGCTGCCGAAACTGCCGATGTGGTCGCCACTGGCGCTGAAACGGTGGATGCTGGAATTGCCGTAGCCGTCGGCGACGTACAGCTCCCCGGATGGGGCCACGCAGACGTCAGCCGGGTGGTTGAATGGCGCCTGCATCGCCGCCCGGTGCCGGGAGCCCAGCGAACTCCGCAGGTTGCCGGCGGTGTCGTAGAGCAGGACCTGGTGAGCGTCGCGATCGGTTAGATAGACGGTGTCGTCTGGGCCGACGTGAATGTGGTGGGCTTCCAGGGGGACACCGTCCCTGCGTTCCCAGGCATTGATGAAATGCCCGTCGCGGTCGAAGACCAGCACCGGCGGCCCCCGGCGCTGGAACACGTACACCCGGTCCCGGGAATCCACGGCCACACCGCTGGGGCCAGACAGGGACATACCGTCAGGCAGCTTGGCCCAGTCGGGCTGATACTCGTACCTGAAGTCGCCCATTCCTACGTAGGGCGCCATACCCTCCTCCTACGCTGGCTGCCGAGTCTCATCGGCGACTGCTTTGGTCCCTGCCGTCAATCAGCCGCCCGCACGCTGGCCGGCAGGTGGCTTTCCCAGTCGGGTATCTGCCGGTTGCGGGGCGAGGGCAGCAGCCAAGTGGACACCAGGCCCAGGGAGCTGAAGCCCAGGGACAGGAACAAGGGAGCCAGGTAGGTGCCCGTCAGGTCCCACAGGATGCCCGCGCAGACGGGCGCCATTCCCATACCCAGGCCGTTGCCCAGGTTCTGCCAGCCGAAGAGGGTGCCCTGGGGAACGTTGCCGTAGTACTGGCGGTTGGCGATGGGGAAGGTGGGCACTTCGCAGGCCTGCCCGATGCCAAAGAGGACCGCGAAGGTGTAGAAGGCCCACGCGTCGTGCAGGAAGAAGATGATCAGCAGCGGGAAGACCTGCAGGGCCATTCCCGTAATCCAGATGGTCCGGCAGCCCAAGCGTTCCGCCACCACGGGCACGAAGCCCCGGGCCACCACGCCCATTCCCTGCTGGGCGGCCAGCACTCCCGCCGCCACGGGCAGGGACAGTCCCCGGTCCACAGCGATGGCCACCAACAAGACGTTGATGATGTTGTGGCCCATGCAGCCCCAGTAGTGGATGCCGATGAGGTTCCAGAAGGTGAAGGTGCGCTTGGCCTGCTGGATGAACACCCTGGCCCGCACCTTGGCGGTGTCGTCTCCTCCCCTTCCCTGACCGGCCCTTTGGACCGGTTCGTCCGCGTCGGCGCCCAGGGGGCGCAATCCGATGAAGGCCGGGCCGTTGTAGAAGAACTTGACCATCAGGAGCAGCAGCGCCCCGCCGGCTATGCCGGGCAGCCAGAAAATCCACTGGATTCCAAGCTGGCTGAAGGCCGCGCCAATCAGGATGAGCAGAAGGATTACGCCTGCCCCCTGCAGCGACCACACAATCCCCATGGCGATGCCCAGGTGTCTCCTGAACCACAGGGAAACACCCGATACCGGCAGTACCGTGAAAATGGAGGTTGAGATGCCCAGGAAGACGCCGAAGAAGAGGTAGTACTGCCACAGGTTGGTCATAACCCCCGTCAGCATCATGCTGGCTATGAAAAACAGGGCTCCCAGCAACAGGAGCTTGCGGACTCCGTACCGGTCGCCAAGGAACCCGACATAGGGACTGACCAGCCCGAGGACTATCCACTGGAGGCTGAAGGCCAGGGTCACCTCCCAATAGCTCCAGCCGAAACCCTCCGCCGGGCCGGTCAGGTGCGGCACCAGGGCAGCGGCGGCAAACCGCATTGCCGACGTGACGAACCCCATCATACCGGCGAGGGCCACGATGACCCAGGCGTAGTGCAGTCGTTCTCTTAGAAACATTGGCGCCTTAAGTCAAGCGAATTGGGCCGGAATCCAGGCAAATTCGGTCTCGGGAAACGGGATTCCGGCGAAAATACTCTGCGAATGAATGGGTGCAGTATACACCCAAAGTATGGGTGGCTGTATCCTGTATTTCCGCACGGTCATTCTCCGCCGGTTTCCCTCTTTATTTATCCACGAATAGGCACGAATGTTCACTAATGGGAGAATTTTTTGATAATCGTTCCGTTTGGTTCCATTTTGGCCCACTTTGGGGGGGTTGGCCCCGGGACAGGGCAGACACGCAGGTCTGCCCCTACGGTTGCCATCCATCTCCCACAGGGCGGCGACAAGGGCCGCCCCTACGAAGGGTGGGGGAATGGGCGCACGGCCGTGCGCCCCTACGGTTGGGGAAGGGTTGTGATTGGGTCATGGTTTTATGGTGGAGGGGTGTCATGCAGGATGGCAAGGACCGACGGCAGGGCATTGTCCCTGATTAGAACGATGCCGCCGCCCTGTGAAATGCTACGCGGCGAGTTGAACGCTTTGAACCCCTTGCACGGGTCCGGTCCGCTCATGGGCGAAAAGACACCATTTCAACGTGATATCTCTGAAACGCGCCAGAATTGTTCCGCTTTTCGTTACCAGGGTATTGACACCAATTGGTCTGACTGCTAGTATTCCACTCGGTTAAGTGTCCCGCAGTGATAGGGAGTAATAAGAGCGCTCTGTCACCAGAGAGCCGGCGAATGGTGAAAGTCCGGCGACAGCAAGGCTCCCAACTCGCCCTGGAGCGGCCCGCCTGAATGCAGTAGGGCGTGGCGGTTGACCCCGTTAAAGGTTGAAAAGAGCTGTTCCGGTCCGGGAAGCAATGGTTGCGTTGCGAGTGGCCGGAAAAGAAGGGTGGTACCGCGGGTTAATGCGACATTAAGCCCGTCCCTTCGGGGACGGGTGTTTTTTTATTTGCGGCGTTTGAGGCAGAAATGGAATATACCGGCGCAGAAATTGTTTGCGAAAGCCTCCTCAAGGAGGGGGTTGAGGTCATCTTTGGGCTGCCCGGGGGAGCGGTCCTTCCCTTCTATGGGGCCCTGAGCGGCTATCCCCAGCTGCGCCACATCCTGGTGCGGCACGAACAGGCAGCGGCCATGGCGGCCGACGGCTACGCCAGGGCCACGGGAAAAGTGGGGGTTTGCACCGCTACTTCCGGCCCCGGGGCTACCAACCTGGTTACCGGCATCGCCGGGGCGATGATGGACTCCATACCCATGGTGGCCATTACGGGACAGGTGCCCAGGCCGGCCATTGGCAGGGACGCCTTCCAGGAGACCGACATCACCGGCATTACCCTGCCCATAACCAAGCACAATATGCTGGTTATGGATGTGGACGACATCGCTCCGGCGATCAAGGAAGCCTTCTATATTGCCCAGTCCGGGCGGCCAGGTCCGGTGCTCCTTGATATTCCCAAGGACGTGCTGGCCGGCGACCGGCGACCCTTCGTCTGGCCCGAGTCGATCGATCTCCAGGGCTACGAACCGCCGGGCGAGGCCGACGAAATCCAGTTGAACCAGGCGGTGGAGCTGATTAACCAGGCCGAGCGGCCCGTGATAATGGCGGGGCACGGCATTCTGATATCCCATGCCTACGCCGAACTGCGGGAACTGGCCGAGAAGGCCCAGATTCCCGTGATTACCACACTGTTGGGCATCAGTTCCTTCCCCACCGACCATTTCCTGCATACCGGGATGCCGGGGATGCACGGCATGGCCTATGCCAGCCTGGCCATCGACAAGGCCGACCTGCTGATTTCCCTGGGCATGAGGTTTGACGACCGGGTGACGGGCCGCCTGTCCGACTTCGCGCCCAATGCCAAGGTAGTGCACGTGGACGTTGACCCTTCGGAGTTCCACAAGAACGTGAAGGCGACGGTTCCCGTGCTGGGCAACCTGAAGCAGGTCCTGAAGCAAATGCTGCCGCTGGTGGACCGCAAGACCCACGTGGAATGGCTGCAATACATTGACACCCTGCGGGCCGAGCATCCGTCTCTATACATCCGGCAGACGGACGAGTTGCTGCCCCAGTTTGTGATGAAGCAGCTTTCGGACATCACCGAGGGCAATTCCATCATCGTGACCGGCGTGGGACAGCACCAGATGTGGGCGGCACAGCATTACGCCTACAAGGAACCCAACTCACTGCTCACCTCGGGCGGACTGGGGGCCATGGGTTTCGAGGTGCCGGCCGCACTGGGCGCCAAGGTGGGCCGCCCGGACAAGACCGTCTGGTCGATTGCGGGCGACGGCGGCTTCCAGATGACCCTATGCGACCTGGCCACGGCGGTAGAAAACAACATCGACGTTAAGTTCGCCATCCTGAACAACGGCACGCTGGGGATGGTGCACCAGTGGCAGGAGTTCTTCTATGACAAGGACTTCTTTGCCACGGTCTATTCGGGCAACCCGGATTTTGTGAAGCTGGCCGAGGCCTATGGAATTACGGGAATAAGGGTTACCGACAAGGCCCAGGTGGACGCCGCCATAAGGCAGGCGATGGAAACCCCCGGCCCGGTGGTGGTTGACTTCATCGTCAAGCAGGACGAACAGGTGTACCCAATGATCCCGGCCGGCGAGTCTGTAAATGAAATCATGGAAGAACCCATACCCGAGAGGATTTTCTAAATGAACGGTAACGGCCGTCACCACACTATAATTGCCCTGGTCCAGGACCGGCCGGGTGTCCTCACCCGGGTGGCCGGACTGTTCCGTCGCCGGGGCTTCAACATCTCCAGCCTGGCGGTGGGCAACAGCGAACAGAAGGGCCTGTCCCGGATGACCTTCGTCGTCGACGGGGACCAGTACACGGTAGACCAGGCAACCCGGCAACTGGACAAGCTCATTGAGGTTGTAAAGGTAGCCAACATCTCGGAGGAGGAGATCGTTTCCCGGGAGTTGGCCCTGATAAAGGTCAAGGTAACACCGGAAACCCGGGGGGAAATCCTGGAGATGGTGAACCCCTTTCGGGCGGAAATTGTTGACGTGGGCGCCAAGTCCATGGTTATAGAGGTTACCGGCAGCGGCGACAAGATCCAGGCCCTTTACGGACTCCTGGAACCCTTCGGCGTGCTGGAATTGATGCGCACGGGCCGGGTGGCCATGGTGCGCGGCCAGTCCGAGGCCCGGGTAAGCGATGACCTGGTGCTGGACTACCACGGAGACCATCTCAAGGTGAACGAAGTCTACGAAGTGGGTTCGTATTAGAAGGTAATCCACGAAGAACACGAAGGAAGGAAAAATACGGCAATGGTAAACGTTTACTACGACCAGGACGCAGATCTGGGAGCGCTGGAAGGCAAGACTATCGGCATCATCGGATACGGCAGCCAGGGCCACGCCAACGCCCTCAACCTGCGGGACAACGGACAGAAAGTAATGGTGGGACTCTACCCAGGCAGCCGCAGCCGGGAAACCGCGGCGGCCGAGGGGCTGGCAGTGGCTGACGTTTCGGAGGTTACGGCCGCTTCGGACGTGGTTATGGTACTGATTCCCGACCACGTGCAGGGGGAGACCTACCGGAACGAGATAGCGCCCAACCTGCAGCCGGGCAACGCGCTGATGGTAGCCCACGGCTTCAGCATTCACTACGGGGAAATGGTCCCGCCCGATAACGTGGACGTGATGATGGTGGCTCCCAAGGCTCCCGGCCACCGCATGCGCGAACTTTTCACCGAGGGCGTCGGGGTTCCAGGCCTGCTGGCCGTGCACCAGGACGCCACGGGCAACGCCAAGCAGATCGGCCTGGCCTATGCCAAGGGCGTGGGCTGCACCGGCGCCGGCGTGCTGGAGACCACCATCAAGGACGAAACGGAAAGCGACCTGTTCGGCGAGCAGAGCATTCTCTGCGGCGGCGTGACGGCGCTGGTCAACGCGGCATTTGAGACGTTGGTGGAGGCCGGCTATCCCCAGGAGATCGCCTATTTTGAATGCCTGCACGAGCTGAAGATGATTGTGGACCTGATGTACCAGGGCGGCCACAACTACATGCACTTCTCGGTCAGCGACACGGCGGAATACGGTTCGCTGAGCCGCCGGGAACGCATCATCGACGAGCACGTCCGCGAGAACATGCGTGCCGTGCTGCGGGAGATCCAGGACGGCACCTTTGCCCGCGAGTGGATCACCGAGAACCACGAGGGGCGGCCCCGGTTCGGCCCCATGCGGGACGCTGCCCAGAACGCGCCCATCGAGAATATCGGCAAGGAACTGCGGGCGATGATGCCGTGGATGGACCCGAAATAGGTTCACTGGTAGAACCGGTTGATGTTCCAAGGTGGCCTGGAGGCAAGGGAAGTCTCATATCGGCAATGTTGCCGCCTAAATTTGGGGACTCCCTGGCAGGAGGTAACTATATGAATGCGGAGGTAACTTGCACAGCAGTTCACCATCGCACGCTGGTCTTGGCTGGGCTGGCTGCGGTGGACTGCGGGGGCCTGGCCTCCCTTTCCGGTGGAACTCAGTGATCCCTATTGCCAACTAATCGATTGAGAGGAAGGGTAAGGTTATGGCTAACGACGTTGTAAGGTTCCTGGACACTACCCTCCGGGATGGAGAGCAGTCCGCCGGCATTGGCATGACGGTGGACGAGAAGATTGAAATTGCCCGCCAGCTGGGCAGGCTCAATGTTGACATAATTGAAGCAGGTTTTGCCGCCAGCTCTCCCGGCGACTTCCAGGCGGTGAGCACCATTGCCAAAGAGGTGAAGGGACCGGTCATCTGTTCCCTGGCGC
>JAJEDS010000305.1 GCA_022821365.1 Dehalococcoidia bacterium
ACGCCAGGAGGGGGCGGCCACCCGCGAAACTCTGGGCTCGGTGCGCCGGGTGGAACTGGCCCGGGCGGTACGAGTCCTCGGAGTGAAAGACCACATCGTTCTCCACTACCGGGATTCGGGAATGGCCGGAACACCCCCAAACGAACATCCCCAGGCTTTTGTGAACGCCCCAGCGGAAGTGGTGGTTGAGCGCCTGGTGGAGGAGATTCGACGCTTCCGGCCCCAGGTCGTGCTGACCTTTGATCCGGACGGCCTGTACGGGCATCCCGACCACATAGCCATTCACAAGCATGCGACCGAAGCCTTCAACCGGGCCGCGGATCCCGGCGCCTATCCTCAGCATTTGATCAATGGTGTGGCGCCTCATGCCGCCCAGCGCCTCTTCTACAGCGCGCGGCCCCGGGGCTTTCGCATGGAGTGGGCGCAGACCTTGCGGGCCCAGGGCATTGACTTTCCCCTTCCCAACCCCAATCGGGCCAATGACGGCGCGCCACCGGAGACCATTAACCTGGAAATGAACGTGGCCGACCAGATTGAGCTGAAGATGGGCTGCATTCTGAGCCATCGCACCCAGGTGGCCCCGGACTGGCCTTACGACCGTGTCCCCAGGGAGGCGGCCAACATGATCCTGGGCCGCGAATACTACATTCGAGGCTGGCCGCCCGTCAGCGATGGAGGCTACGTGCCAGCAGATTTCTTTGAGGGACTGGAAAAGGATTAGTGCGGACAATCCCGTCTCGGTGGTCCTGGGGCAGGGCTTGTAAAATTGCGACCCGGTAATTCAAAAGGGCGGAGACTTTGCTCCGCCCTTCCTTTGTAATAGACCCTTTCCTTATGGGGACTTATTGAGCCCTGACGGCCTCCCGCAGCCGGGGGGCAACTTCCTGGGCGTAAAGCCTTACCGAATTAAGTACCTGCTCTACCGTGAGCCCGCCACCCACGTTGGGTTCCATTATGACACCGTCCAGGCCCAGCCGTTCCGTCAACTGGACCAGCTTTTCAACGACGGTGTCCGGGCTTCCGTATGCAAGGCGGTCCTTCAGCAGGTCGTCATAAGTAACATTCGCCAGTCTTTCGGCCCGCTCCCGCCTTTCCTCGGACAGGGTAGTCCCGGCAGCGCCGGCGGAAGTGCCGAAGAGGCCGCCCAACCGCCGGTATGAGCGCATGGTACTCTCTTCCGGTTCAGACCGTCCCTGGTCGTCAGTTTCGGCGACGTAAATGGGGACCCGCAGGAAAACTTCGCCCTTGCCCTCGTGGCCGGCTTCGGCCCGCCCTTCGTGGAACATTTGCATGTGTTCTTCGACTTCGTTAACGTCGAAGCCGCGAAGCCCGGAAATCACCGAATGGCCGCTCTGCCCCACCTGGGGGAAGGTGTCCCGGGTGGTAGCGGCGACGCGGACGGGGGGATGGGGCTGCTGGTAGGGCTTGGGAAGAACACAGAGGTCGTTGATCTGGTAGAACTCGCCTTCGTAGGAAAAGCGGTCTTCCGACCAGGCCTTCAGGATAATGTCCAGGTTTTCCGCGAAGCGAGCCCGGCTTTCGCCGTAGGGTATGCCGTAGCCGTCATAGGAACGGGGGAAGCCGCTGCGGCCGACGCCGAACTCCAGGCGGCCCCGGCTGACCTGGTCCACCGTAGCCGCTTCTTCCGCGAGCCTTACCGGATGGCACAGGGGCAGGACGCTGACGCCGGTGCCGATTCTGACTTGCTTGGTCCTGCCGGCGATGGCGCTGGCCATAACCAGGGGGACTGAGACCACCGAGGGAATGCCCGCCCCCATGGGGTCGCCGGGCCTCCGGGGTGCGGCAAAGTGGCGTTCAGCCAGCCAGACCCCGTCCAGGCCAAATTCGTCTGCCACGTCCGCCATGGCAAAGGCTTCGTCAAATGCCTCTTCCTGGGTTACGCCCATGCGGTAATCGCATTCCATTACCAGTCCGACGTGCATATCAAGCACCTCACAATTCCTGCAATGATAAACCTGCCGCGCCAGTGCGGTGAGGAAAAAGGGTTCGCCAATGTTGAAGAGCTAGCGAGGGCCGCGGTCTTGAAGCTCCAAAGCCCCGCTTTACTGTTCCAGGTAAGCCGCCGGGGTAGCCAAAAACCTGGTGCGGCAGTCCAGGCCGCAGAAATAGTACCACTGACCGTTGTGGAAGCTGCGGGTGCCCTGCTGCGGGTCCACTTCCGACGCGCCGTGCATGGTCTGGCCGGTCTGGGCACGGGCCTCGGCCTCGTCAATCTCCTTGCCACAAACGGGGTCTTTTGCCATGTTATTGAACTCCTGAATGCTAATTGCTGACGGTTAAAGTGATCAGGCCGGCACTTCCAGGTTCATTCCCAGCCGCACCTGCCCAGGCTGGTCGAGCAGCGCCCGCGCAATCCGGGCCCGATGTTCGAAACTGGTGCCCAAACGCATTGACCAGGCCGTAACCCTGCGGTACCACAGGTGCAGGTCGAATTCCATCATAAAGCCCATGCCGCCGTGCAGCACCTGCGAAGTCCTGACCACAGCTTCGCACTTGTCGTTGCAGAATGATTTGGCCTGGGAGACTTCCATAACAGCCGGCAGGCCCTGGTCCATCTTCCAGAGGGCTTCGTAGGTCAGCAACTGCCCGCCGTCCACCCACAGGATCATATCGGCGCACATGTGCTGGATAGACTGGAATCCGGCAATGGGCCGCCCGAAGGCCACCCGATTCTTGGCGTAATCAATGCCCATTTCCGCATCCTTGCGAGCTGCCCCCACCATCTGGGCGCAAAGCAGGGCGGTTCCTCGGTCAAGCATTGCCTGGGCAACGGGCCAGCCCTGGTTAAGCTCACCGATCAGGTTTGCTTTCGGAACGCGGACGTTGTCAAAGGTAACCTTACTTTGCTTGTCTTTGGCCAGTGTGGTCAGGGCAATCTGACTTACGCCCGTGCTGCCTGCGTCCACCAGCAAAAGGGAAATTCCGGCGTTGCTATCGGTGGCCGGCGCAGTTCGGCAGGCCACCAGGCATTTCTCAGCGGCGACAAAGTTGTCCACAAACATTTTGGTGCCGTTAAGGGCGAAGCTGTC
>JAJEDS010000301.1 GCA_022821365.1 Dehalococcoidia bacterium
GTCGTAAATTTCTTTCACTTCTCCCACCTTTAACAATCTCTCTGCAGCACCTCCACGGAATCTCCGTAGATGATGCCCTTGTTCTCGGGTGGGTCAATTCCATCTTGGCGATTTCGCTCATTATTACATTGGCGCTAACACGCTAAAGCTGCGGCCTGACACCCGCGCTGGGAGACACCCCCTCGTAGCCCGCCGCCACCTGGAACAGCAGCCCTTCCTCGAAGGGGCGGCCGATGAACTGGACGCCGATGGGCAGGCCATCGCCGCTGAAGCCGCACGGGACAGTGATGGCCGGCAGGCCGTTGCCGTTCATGGGGCTGGTGTTCCGGGATATGAACCCGGAGCCGGGGCCACGAACCCGGTGGGTCTCGCCGCCCATCTCAATGTCCACGGCGTCAATGCGCGGAGCCGGAACCGGCGTGGTGGGAGTAACGATGAAATCGACCCCCTGCAGGACTCGGGCGTACTCCTCCTTGATGAGCCGCTGCACCTTCATAGCCTTGGAGTAATCCCGACCCAGAACGAACTGCCCGGCCAGGGTTCTGTAAATGACGTTTGGGCCGTACTTGTCCCGGTCGCTGGCCAGGTAGGGTTCGTGGGTTACCACCCCGTCGGACAGGCTGGCGGCCCGCAGCGCCCCCACGTACTCCATGCTGGGCAGGCTCACGTCCACAACCTTCACGCCCAGTTCCTGCAGGGCGGCAATGGCGTTCCTGACGGCGGTCTCCACTTCCGAGTCAATTTCGTCGAAGAAATAGTTGCTCGGGATGCCGGCGGTCAGCCCCGACAGATCGTTGCCCAGCCCTTCCGAGTAGTCGGGGACCGGAACGGGCACGGTGCTGGGGTCCAGGGGGTCGTAGCCGGCCAGGGCCTGGAGCATAAGGGCGCTGTCGGCCACGGAGCGGGTCATGGGGCCGATATGGTCGCCGTTGAAACTGGTTACCATCAGCCCTCTTTGGCTCACTCTGCCAAAGGTTTGCTTGAGACCCACCACGCCACAAAAGGCGCCCGGCAGCCGCACCGAACCGCCCAGGTCGGTCCCCAGGGATGCGAAGGTGACGCCGGCGGCCACGTTGGCCCCGCCGCCGCCGCTGGAACCGCCAGGGATGTGGTCCAGGTTCCATGGGTTGTGGACGGCGCCGTAGTGAGGGTTGTTGGAGGTGGCGCCGGCGGCGAACTCTTCCAGGTTTTCCTTGCCCAGGATGATGGCCCCGGCCTCTTCGCACAGGGTTACCACCCGGGCGTCCTCGTCGGGTACGTTGTCCGCCAGCATCAGTGAACCCACGGTGGATCGGATTCCCTGTGTCTCGATGTTGTCCTTGATGCCGATGGGAATGCCGTGCAGGGGCCCGCGGTACCTGCCGTCGGCCAGCTCCTGCTCCATTTGGCGGGCCTTTTCCAGGGCTCGTTCGTGAAGCAGGGTGATGAAGGAGTTGAGCCTGGGCTGGAGCCGGTCGGCCCGGGCCAGGGCGGCCTCGGTGAGTTCCACCGGAGAAACCTCTCTCGCCTCAATGCGCGGGGCCAGTTCGGAAATGGTCAGGTCCAGGAGTTCGTCGTTAGGCATCTTCGGTCCCTCCTTCGGCGGCCCGGAGCAGGCGGCTGGACATAACGTCGGCCAACTCCAGCCCGGCAATTCCGGCCATGGCTTCCAGGTAGCCGTCCACTTCGGGCTTCACCAGGTCCAGCTCCTCGTCGGAAAGCTCAAAGCCCCCGTACTCCCGGATGATGGCTTGCATGGTTTCCTTGGAAATGCTCATTTGGCCTCCTTGCAAGGTGAGGTTGATAGAAACGGAAATTTGGGTTCGTTGTCCCCTACCTGTCAACCAATATCCCCGGGTTCAGCACCCAGTTGGGGTCCACGGCGGACTTGGCGGCACGGAGGGCGGCCGCAAAGGGGTCGGGGCGCTGCTGGTCGTACCAGGGGCGGTGGACCCGGCCCACGGCGTGGTGGTGGGTGATGGTGCCGCCGGCGGCAATGATGGCGTCGGAGGCTACCCGCTTGATTTCGGCGTGCATTGCAATCTCTGCCCCCGGCCGGCCCATGCCCTCGAAGGTAAAGTAGGGTGCCGGGCCGTCGGGGTAGACGTGGGTGAACCGGCAGGTAACCCGCCCGCCGCCGCATACCCGGTCCAGGGCATCCTGCAGGGCGTTTCGCACCGCGCCGTCCATTTCGCGCCACCGGTCCCAGGTAATGGACGTTTCCAGGGTCTCGGCCACCAGGCCCATGCCCATGGAGGCGTTGCGCTGGTAGGGGGCATTGATGAAGGCGTTGCGCCAGGCCCCCACCGCCTCGGGACGGCGGGCCTCCTCGCCGCTGCCGTCGATGATTCTTATCTGGTCCTCATTTACGGACCCGCCGCAGTCCCGGGCGATGCCGATCACCTGGCGCATCTGCTCCCCCTGGGGGAGTTCGGCGGACTCGAAGCCCAGCACCAGGATGGCGTGGGTCCCGTCCGACCCCAGGGCGTCCTCCGCTTCGCCGGGGTCCAGCAGGCGGCAGTTGGCCGGCCACAACTTGGTCTGGACAATCTGCCGCACCGCCTCGCCGCCAGCCTCGAAAGTTGGGAAGGTAACGGCGGCAGAGGCCCGGAAGCGGGGCCTGGCCTGGATGCGCATCCACGCTTCGGTGATGATGCCCAGGGCTCCCTCGCTGCCCAGCACCAGGCGGTCGGGGCTGGGGCCGGCGCCGCTGCCAGGCAGGCGGCGGGACTCCCATATCCCCTGGGGCGTGACCATCCGCACGGACTCCACGAAGTCGTCGATGTGGGTCTGGTTGGTGGCGTAGTGGCCGCCGGAACGGGTGGCAATCCAGCCGCCCAGGGTTGAAAACTCGAAGCTCTGGGGAAAGTGGCGCAGGGTAAAGCCGTGGGGCCGAAGCTGTTCTTCCAGCGCCGGGCCGTACACCCCGGCCTGAATGCGGGCGGCGCGGGAAACGTCGTCAATCTCCAGCACCTGGTCCAGGCGGCCCAGGTCTATGGAGACGATGCCGTCATAGCCTTCCGGCGGTTCCACTCCGCCCACCACCGAACTGCCCCCGCCGTAGGGAATGGCGGCGTAGCCCCGGCCGGAACACCAGTCCAGCAGGGCCGCCACGTCAGCTTCATTGCGGGGGAGGGCCACCACGTCGGGCGGGTTGGGGAAGTGGAGGTTGAAGGCCCGGATGCGGTCCTCGTAGTTGCGGCCGTAGGTATGGACGGCGCGCTCGTGGGTGTCGGTGGAGCAGATGGATGCCAGGGAGTCCGGAACGGAGATGCGGGACGGGCGCAAGGCCAGGTCGCCGCTGGAGGGCATCGGCGGCACGTCAATGGAGACGCCGTACTTGGCGGACAGGGTTGCGGCCAGTTCCCGGCGCTGGGTCTCGGTGGGTTCGTCGGCCTCCATGCCCCAGGCCCAGAAACTCTTCCGTGGCATCGCATTCCCCCGCAGCCCGGCGCCGTCATCGCTGATAATCCTGGCGATTGGGGGCGCCTTCAAGATGGTGGGTATGATACCCCCGCGCCGGCGGCGGGACAAGGCGGGCGGCTAAAGCAGGTTCTTCAGGTGGGGCCTCAGGAGCAGGTGGATGACCGACAGGGTTACCGTCCCCAGGACGACGAACAGGACGGCGGATGGAGTCCAGCCGGTGACCACCAGGCCCAGGGCGGTGCCGGCGGCCGGGGGATGCTCGGAGTCGGTCACGGCCATGAACAGCATACTCAGGCCGACGGACAGGACGGCGAACAGGTCGCGTACGGACCGGGAATCGGACACCAGGTCGCCCAGTTCCGGCATCAGGAAGGCCATGGAAAAGAAGGTGCCGACGATTACGGAAACTATGTGACCGCCAACTACCCGGCGGGGACTGGCCGCGTTGCTGTGGGGGGCCACGAAAACGATAAAGGCGGTGGAGGCGATGGCGACGACAATGGCGGCCTGGAGCACCACGTCGATTACCAGCAGGATTATCAGCAGGGCCAGCATGGTCAGCGCACTCTGGAACAGGTAGCTCCGCCAGTTTTGCCGGAACTTCCTGTCAATCAACCGGCGTCTTTGAGTCAGGCCCAGCGCCGGCCGCCGTATGCCAAACTTGCGCACCATGAGCAGGCTGGTATCTTGACAGCTCGGAAGCAGGATTGCATAGGGCAGGCAGGGCGGGTTTCGCTTTTTTTTGGCCGCGACCGGCATGCACGGTGGGTTACCCCGACCTGGGAAAACGCACCGGCGCTATCTGCCGGGCCGGGTCGAAAGCCGGGCGTAAACGCCGAAGTGGTCGGAAAGCTTGCCGCCTTTGTGGATGTTGCTGATGATGCCCAGGGATTCGGCTGTCAAATCTTCGCTCAGGGCGATGTGGTCGATGCTCTTCCGCTGCCCGAAGGACAGATCAGCGGTGATAATTGTCATGCCGGGCGGGAAAGCTGCCTTTAGCGCCGCTTGGAGGGCCTTCGGGGCGCGGCTGCCCGCACCGATAACCTGGTTGAAGTCACCCATCACCGCCAGGCGGCGGGCGGGACGGCAGCGCAGGAACTCGGTGAGACACTCCAGGTACTGGCCGTGGTCTTCCCACCGTTCCTTGCGGTCGGTTCCCCGCCTGGCCTCGGTCCGGCAGCCCCACCAGGGAATGCAGATTCCGACGATGGTGAGTTCACCCAGGGGCGTCCGGGTGACGCCGGAAATGAACCTGCCCGGCGGCATGGCTTCATGCCCCACGTCATCCACGTCCTCCCAGGGGTTCTTCGACCAGAGCATTACCTTGCGTCGGGATTTTTGGAGGCCGTAGCCGTAATCGGGGCGGGCGGTGATGGTGTGTCCCTCCCCTGCCAGCAGTCGTTCATCGGACTCGGTAAGGCACAGGACATCAGCGTCCAGCTCCGCCAGGCGGCGCAGGATTTCGGGGGTGCGCCTTGAGCGGAGGGTAGCCCATTCCACGTTCCAGGTGGCGATTATCAACGATGGCTTGCTGCCTATTCTGGAGAATTTGTGCACGATTCCCGGGATCTGGCCCTTTACCGCTCATGGTGAGCTTGTCGAAGGACACATTTTACCTGGCATGTGGTTCGACAAGCTCAGGATGAACGGGAGAATGGGTATCAGGGTGTACGGGTAAAGTGCGAATCACCCCGATTTCATTTCTGCCGGGTCACGCGTGGCACGCCCCGTTGTGGTGGGCGCTGGGCGGCACGTCCAGCACGGGGTTGGTGTCGAAGAAGCCTACCGGCTTCAGGCTGAATCCGCAGTAGGAGACGGGCGAAATGGGCCAGTCCTCCGGGCGTGGGACGTGGTGGTAGCCCAGCGTATACCACAGGACCAGGTCGGTGTTATCCACGCTGCGGTCGTTCTTCGTGTACTCGGGCAGACCGGCGCCGCCCGGGTGCTGGTTGGGATAGGGCCCCGTGGCGGAAGTCTCGCCGGGCGTGTACGGGGTAACCCACAGGTGTTTTGCCATGAACCCGGCGCGTCGCATGATGCTGGCGGTGGGGTCGGCAAAGGGAAGGACGTTCTCCCCCGGCATCAGCTTGTAGCCCACCGGCCGACCCAGGGCGTTCTTCACCGACGGGTTGGATACCACCCAGTAGCGTCCCTTCATGGGGTCAACCACCCGCTGGGCTGAGAGTTCCGACTTCAGGGGCGTGGCCTCGGCGTAGAAGGCGTTGGCGTGGGGATTGTCGGGACCCGGCGGCTCGGCCACGGTGTTCACTTCATAGACGGTGTTGCCTTCGCCGTCCACGTCCATGTCCAGGCGGAAGTTGAAGAAGTGCTGGTGAATGTGGGCATTCAGGCCGGGAGCCACCAGGGTGCCGTACTTTGGAATCTCGCCGTCCTCAATGCCGGCGGTGTTGATGATCCCCGTGAGCTTGATCTCCATCTGGATGGTGCCGTCCTGGTAGAAGTACCAGAAAAAGCCGTACTCGTAGTTGCCCACCGTGGCCACGCTGGACACCACCAGCCTCCGGGACCGTCGCACCTCCACGTGGCCCGTCCGCCAGTCGGTGTGCTTCCACAGGATGCCGTAGTCCTCTTCGTGCATGCAGACAGCGTTGGGGATGGTGAAGGCCTCGCCGCCGCCCGTGTTCAGGTGGGCGTCGAAGTAGTAAATCTCCCCCAGGCAGTCGCAGCCCAGGGTCAGTGAGTTGGTCAGGGAGCCGATGCCGTACTCGCCGGCGTCGAAGGCGTTCTTGCGGTAATGATCCTTGCCCGGTTCGCCGTAGGGGACCACCATGTCCGACAAGGCGGCGCGGTACATGACGGGCCGGACCCGTCCCTGGTCTTCGTAGCCAATGTCGTGCAGCACCAGGCCCTCCCGGGGCGTGAACCCCACGCGCAGATGCCACTTCTGCCACTTGACGGCGTACCCGTCGACGGTAAAGCTTGGCCCCTCGGGCTGGGTGATTTCCAGGGGCTTCAGGTCTTGCCGGAACTCCTTGACGAACTCGGCGGCGTAGTTGCCCGGGTTGGGCGGAAGCGGGACGACGCCGTAGTCGTCAATCCGCAGCACTTCCATTTTGTTCAGGTCCACCACCACGCTCAGTCCCTCGACGGGACGGGCGTAGCCGTTGTCGTTGGGGCCGGTACGCAGGAAACAGCGGGCGATGGCCAGGCGCCGTCCCTCCTCATCGGCGAACCCGTAATAGCCCGCAGACCAGGAGTCCACCATAATCAGGTCGGGGTCGGTAATGCCCCGTTTCTCCAGTGCGGCCTGGAACTCGGGGCTGGCCTGGACGGTGGCCTCGCACTCGACGAATTCTTCGAACATTATTCGGGGCTGCACCCCGGGCACGTGCTTCCAGGACGTAACCTTCCCTTCGTCCAGGGAGACGGTGGCCTCGAACGTGGCTTCGGCCTCGCAATCCAGGATGACCAGGAAAGCTTCCCGGGGAATCGGGTTGCCCGGAGAGAAGTTGCGGACCTGTGCCTTTTCCGGTTCCTTCAGGACGATGGTCTCAAACCTCACCCTGGCCCCCAGTTGGCGCTGGGAACGGAGAATGCCGGCGGCCTCCATAATTTCTGCGGAAGTAAGGGGGGCCAGAGGGTGGGCGACATTCGCGCCGGCTGAGGTGGTGTCCTTCTCTGCGTGTATGGCCATGGTTGCCTCCTTAAGGCGGCGCCGGAGATACAGGCGCGCGGGAAGTCCCGTTAGGGTTGAAATTAGCATCGGGGGTGGCGGGGGTCAATGAATTGGGCCAACGCCTTTCGGTGACTACTCGTGCATATCCTCTCCCCGGTGCAGGCGCAGGGCGATCTGGTAGGTCTGGCCCTCGGCGCGGGGAGTGGGAGAGTGGGCCGCCAGGAACCGGGCCAGCCCGATCATCACGTGCCGTCCCGACTGGGTACCCTGCCGCTCCTGGAATTGCTTGAAAGCCGCATCCACAATCTGGAAAAGGTGAAAGCCCGAGTCCTCCCGCAGCATCATTCTGCCCATGGTGGCCATCAGGTCGCCCGGTGGTCCGACGCTGTCCAGGTAGCCGGAGACGGCCTGGGCGCACTCCTCCACCTGCTGCCGGCTGTCCACCAGGTCCAGCAGTTGGTCCAGCTGGTCCCCGGCGGGTAGCGAAGCGGGCGCCGGGTCGGGCAGCCTCTGCGCCGGCATATTCAGGAACCGGTCCAGGTAGATGCTGACGGCCACGTCGAACACGCCCCGCAGCAGTTCCGGGGTGGGAGTCCGTTTCAGGGCCTGGTGCAGTGCGTTGGCGGCGGTCAGGGTGTTGTGTACCGTGTCCCAGTCCCGGAACTCGTTGGACGTATGGAAGCGGGCCATGCGCAGGAAGGCGGCGTGGGCCACGGCGGCGCCAAGCTGCTGCGGCGTTGCGCCGTGGAGGACCGCCTGTTTCAAGGCATCAATAATTTCGTCGGGTGAGTCCAGGAGAATAGCGTCAGCCAGTGCATCTTCGCCGTCCCAACTTCCCGTATGGGCGCTGCCCCGTTCCAGCAACTCAGGCAGTTCGTCCCGTGCCTGCCAGACCATGGACGCCAGGTCTACGGGGTCCCGCCACTGGCTGAGTTCCTGGCTGCGGCGGGCCCGGGCCATGCCGTGGACCAGGCTGGGCAGCGCCTGGCCTGCCATATCCCAGCCCAGGTGGTCCAGTAGCTCGAAGGCCTTGTTGGCGTAGTCCACCACGTGGCCGCCGTCCAGGTAAATGTGGTCGGTGGCGGCGGCGAAAATCATGCCCGCAATGTCCTCCCGGGGAACCCCGCGCTCGATGGCGGTAACCAGGCACCGCTCCGCGCCCTCGTCGTCGCGGACGTTTATGAAGTTGCGGAACCAGCCGGCGAAGACCTCCGGGCGGGTTTCCGACGTTGGCAACGGGTCCACGGTGAATCTTGGAGCCCGTCCGGCGCACTCCCTGGCGACGTGAAGCAGGCCCAGGTACAGCGCCCTGGGCCGGTCTTCCTCGTGGAGATGGGGCAGCATGTTGGCGGTGCAGGTCAGCATGCTCATGGCCGCGCCCCAGCCGGCGGCGGAATAGGTGGTGCCGAACCGGGCGCCTATTCCCAGGGGCTCGCGGTAATCGGCGCCGGCGGACTGCAGCCCCAGCGCCGCCTTGGCTATCACCAGGCGCAGGTTATGCTCCATTCCGTCTTCCAGCCGGCGGCGCCAGTGCCCCGCTTCGTCCCGGGGCGGCGGCACCGGATCAATCCAGACCTGCCCCTCCACCACCTCTACTGGAAAGGTGCGCACGTCGTCGGCAAAGGGGTTGAAGGTGCCGCCGCTGGAAAGCTCGAACCGGGCGTGGTGCCAGTGGCAGGTTAGAATGCCGTCCTTCACGCTGCCTCGGTCCAGGGGGAAGCCCATGTGGGGACAGCGGTTGTCCACCGCGTACACCTGCCCATCGTGGCAGAAGACGGCGATGGCGTGGCCCCCGCCGGTAACCACGGTGCAGCCCCGTTCCTTTAGTTGGTCCATGGTTCCAGCGTTGATGTGTCCATTGGCCGGTGCAGACATGGCTCATCCTCCTTTGCTGGGTGGGATGTGCGTCAGGGTTCCACTTGCCGGTTTGCGGCCCAGGGGCGGGAGCGGGCCAGGTCGCGCACCTCCGCCGGCGTTGTAACCGGCGCCAGGCACCGCTCGCCCATGCAGACGTACAGGGCCGGCTCAGTGCGGGACGGAAAACCCAAGTGTCGGATTTGCCGGGCGTTCCGCTGCCAGTCCAGGGGCAGGATAACCCGGTGGGGAGCATAAATCCTGGTCGCCGCCCGGTGAAGCTGGCGGTAGGCGGGGTCGGAAGAATCACCCACCAGGGCCAGCCGCACCGGCCCCTGGTCCAGCATGTCCCGCGCCCGCGCCCAGGCGGAGCCGGCGGGAAGGAACAGGGCCTCCTCGTCCTCTTCCATGCGGCGCGACTGCCGGTCGCCCAGGTAGCTTTTGCCCGGGATTATGGACTCAAAGGCTTGCAGGGCCGCCTCGGCCCGCTGTTGGTATGCGTCGTCATCAGACAGGTGGGCAAGCGCCATCAAGGCCTCGGCCCAGTGGGCGTTGTCCAGCGCCGGCTGTTCTCTGGGAAGCAGGGCCGCCTCGAAGGAATGGGGCGCGGTGGTGTCGTAGCAGCCACCGCCGGGCGCGCCGAAAAGCCGCTGCGTGGCGGCGGCGACTTCCACCGCACGGTTGAGGCAGTAGGGGTTGCCCGTGGCCTGGTACAGGGCCATCCAGGCTTGGAGAAAGCTGACCTGGTCGGCCAGGACCGGGGTGGAACGGCCCGATTCACCCGCTATCCGGCACAAGCCGCCGTCGGCAGTCCAGCTTTCGCGCCAGAGTTTTTCCAGGACGGCCGTGGCCAGGCGGCGGTAAGACGCCCGCCCCAGGGCCTCGGTGGCGTGGACCAGGGTCTGCGCGGCCAGGGCGTTCCATCCGGCGTAGAAGGTTCGGTCTATGGGCGGCGCATCGGCAGCGTCCCGGTCTTTCCATGAACCCTGGTAGTAGGGTTCGTCGGCGTCCTGGCTGGCGAAGAACAGGCCGTCGGCCGGGCTGAACAGGGTGTCAAGCAGGTAGTCCAGGATGCCGGAAGCGGCGGTTCGGTAGTCGGGCTTGCGGGTGAGCAGGTAGGCGTCCAGGCAGGTCGTGGCCAGGCTGGCGTTGGTTACCAGCATCTTCTCGTAGTGGGGGACCTTCCAGTCCCGGCTGACGGAATAGCGGAAGAAACCCTGGTCCTTGTTGTCGTAAATGCCCTGCCACATTCCCTGCAGGGTGGTCTCCACCATCGCCAGCAGGGTACGGTCGCCGGTCAGGGAACTGCGGGCCATGAGAAAACGCAGGGCCTCCCACGGTGGCTGCTTCGGTTCCAGGCCAAAGCCGCCGAACCGGTCGTCGTAAAGCTCGGCAAGGCGGGCCAGCACCCGCTCCACCGGCGCTTCGCCGGTATTGGCGGCGGGCGTGTCGCCGGACTCCGGCCTTGCTGACGAGGCGATGACTTCCTCGCCCTGGGAGACCCGTTCCAAAAGGGAGACCATTTCGTCCGGCGGGGTGTAGGGCCGGCCGGAAAGAAACTCCCCGGCGCCGGTCAGGAAGGCCACCGACGGGTAGCCGCCCTGGTTGTATCTCAGTGAGATGTCGGGCCGTTGGTCCACGTCCACGCGTACTGGGATGAAGCGGGAGTTGACCAGGTCGATTACCCTCGGGTCCGCATAGGCCCGCTGGTCCATTACGTGGCA
>JAJEDS010000276.1 GCA_022821365.1 Dehalococcoidia bacterium
ATGCGATTGCCCTGTGTCCAGAGTTTGCGAGTTTGACCCTATAATTCAATGTTGCTATAATCCCGCATTGCCGAACACCCTATCAAACTAACCTGAAGAGCAGACTTTGGCCCGGAATTCCTACCCTGAGCCCGCTCAAAAAACATCCCATTGCTGAGGAATGAAGGAGATAAGGTCATGAAACTTACAATTTCCGTTCTGAAAGCCGACGTCGGCTCTATCGGTGGTCACACCAAACCGTCCCAGCGGATGATGGACGCCGTAGAACGGGCGGTGGCGGATGCCATCAGCAGCGGACTGTTAATTGACGGCTACGTTGGTCATACCGGCGACGACATTTGCATGACCACCACTCACACCCGGGGTCCCAATGATACTGAAGTACACCAGTTTGCGTGGACTACGTTCTTGGAGGCCACCGACATCGCCCGCCAGTACGGCCTCTACGGTGCGGGACAGGACCTGCTGGCTGACGCTCCTTCCGGCAACATTCGCGGCGCCGGTCCGGCGGTAGCGGAGGTGGAATTCGAGCACGACCCCATCAAGACCAACCCTGTTCGCCCCGCCGAATCCTTCTTTGTCCTGGCCGCCGACAAGTGCGGCCCAGGCGCCTACAACCTGCCCATGTTCCTGGGATTCGCCGATCCCATGTACTGCGCCGGCCTGATGCTGCCTCGCCTCAGCGAGGGCTTCACCTTCAACATTATCGACATGGACAACACCGAGGGCGACAGCCTGATTGCTCTCAACGCCCCGGAAGACTACTACAGGCTGGCCGTCCTGCTGCGGGACAACGAACGGTTCGGCATCGATTCCATCGTTTCCCGCTACACCGGGGAGACTGCCGCGGCCATCTCCGCTACCAGGCTTCACAACATCGCCGGAAGCTACACCGGTAAGGACGACCCGGTGGCAGTGGTGCGCAATCAGGGTATCTTCCCCGCTCCTGAAGAGTTGACCTCACCCTATGCCAAAGCCCACTACATTGGTGGCGACGCCCGCGGTTCTCATAACATGCCCTTGATGCCTGTTCCCATCAACACCCCGGTAACCGGTATGTACTGCCTGCCACTGGTCTCCTGCGTCGGATTCTCCATTGCTGCAGACGGTACTTTCTCCGATTCCAGCATCGACTTCTTCGACAATCCTTCCTGGGATCACGTCCGCCTGCTGGCCCAGCAGAAGGGCATCGAAATGCGGTCACAGGGTTGGTCGGGAGCCGCCATGCTGCCCTACGGCGAACTGGAGTACTCCGGCTTCCGCCAGAGCATCGGCGATTTGGTTGCCCGCTTCGCCTTCCGCAACGGCCACGGCGCCGAGGTGCCCGAAAAGGCCGCCACTGCAGACAACGATTAACCGTTGAAGAGCGACGAGTCATAAACAACAATTCGGCCCGGACTTTGCAGTCCGGGCCAATTATTTCTCATCAACGAAAGTGGACAGGCAGTCGCCCCCCAGGTTTTATCAAATGTTTAGCCCCCGAGAATACCCCGCCTCTCGAAAATGCGCGCTAGTTCCGCCACACCCTCGGCAACGTGCTCGGCCGGGGGATGGCCAAAGCAAAGCCGGGCTAAGTTGGCCCCGCGGCCTTCCGGCGAAAACATGGTGCCGTTGTAGTACCCCACGCCCTCGTCAAACACCTGGTTCTGTATAGCGGCCAGGTCCACGTCCTCGGGCATCTCTAGCCACACGTACAGGCCGCCCTCCGGCTTGCTCCACTGGGCCGCGTCTCCGAAGTTCTCTCCCAGGGCCGCCAGCATGGCATCACGTTTCACTCTGAGGGACTGGTTCTGCTCCTCTATATGGTCGTCCATTGCCCCCTGGGCGTACTCCTGCACCGCCAGAGCGGCAAACTGGTTTACGCCGCCACCACCATTGAAGCTCATTGCCCGCTGGATTACCTCCTGGGGCGCTACCATGTAACCGAGGCGGACACCCGGGGCCACTATCTTGGAAAAGGACCCCACATACAGCACTCTCCCCGTGTCGTCCAGGGAGTGCATGGACGTTACGTCCTCACCTTCGAATCGCAGGTCAACGTAGCAGTCGTCCTCCAGCACCGGCACACCGTACTTCTGAGTGATCTCCAGTGTCTTGATGCGCCGCTCCAGGGTCATAGTCCAGCCCATAGGGTTCTGGAAGACCGGGATGGTGTACAGGAACTTGACCTTCTTGCCTTCTGCCGCCACGGCCGCCAGAACGCCGTCCAGGTCCTCCGGAATAATGCCCTGGTCGTCGCACTTGACGCTGCGTACGTCGGCCCCGAAGCGGCGCATGGTCCGCAGAGTGCCCAGGTAAACGTACTCTTCCGTTAACAGAACGTCGCCTGGATCAGTCAGGGCCGCAATAATCATTGATATAGCCTCGCCGGACCCTGACGTCAGGACGATGTCATCTACGCCCACCGTCATGTTACGGTCGCGGGCCAGCTTTTCGGCCACCCACTCCCGCAGAGAAGGCAAGCCGGTGGAAACGGGATAAAGGGCCAGGCCCTTTCCTTCCCGCTCCAGGGCTAAGCGAAGCGAGTCCGCCAGCCCTTCCAGGGGAAGAGTGTCCGGGTCCGGATATGCCACCGCGAAGTCGTACTTGGCGTGGCGATTCTCACCCCGGACGACGGGGACGGAACCCCGTGAGTAAAGGCTGTCGTAATTGAAAGGACTCGAGGTTGCCATTTAGGGTTCCTCCTATTTTTCCGCCGCAGTCTGGGAAATGCGGGTCCACCCGCTTGCCAGGGCGCCCTGGCAATTATTATTCGGTAATACGCAAAGCCAGGTCCCGCAGTTGAGAGGCTTCCACTGGCGAGGGTGAACCGAACAGCAAGTCCGTGCCGCTCTGGGTTTTGGGAAAGGCTATGACATCGCGGATGGAGTCAGCGCCGGCCAGGATAGTAACGAGCCGGTCTATGCCCGGCGCAATTCCCCCGTGAGGCGGCGCGCCATACTCTAAAGCCTCAAGAATGTGGCCGAAGCGCTCTTCCACCTGTTCCTGGGTGTATCCCAAGATGCTGAAAATTTTCTCCTGCAGTTCCCGGCGGTGAATCCGGATGCTGCCGCTGGCCAGTTCGGATCCGTTGCAAATAAGATCATAGGCCTTGGATTCGATCCCGCCCAGATCGTCACCGTCCAGCTTCGATTCCTTGCCGTCCGCTGGCGAAGTGAAAGGATGGTGAGAAGAGTCCCACCGGTTGTTGTTCTCATCCCACTCGAACAGAGGGAAACCGGTAACGAAGGCAAAGGACAGGACGTCCTCGTCGATCAGTCCCAGCCTTTCTCCAAAGTAGTCGCGCATGGCACTGAGCCATAGGTTGACCCGGCGGGCGGGCCCGGCCATCAGGACAACCAGGTCGCCGCCAGAGGCCCCCATGGTTTCTGCCAGACGCCGGGACCATTCCACCGGCATCCGCAGGCCCGGGGAAAGCAGGAAATTCTCCTCGCCCAGGTCTGAAGGTGAACCCTCGCCCTGCAGGCGGACGTGGCTCATTCCTGCGGCGCCGAATTCCCTAGCCGTCTCCTCAAGCCGCCGCATATCGGATCCGGTGTAGTGCCCCTGCCCTGGCGCAACGAATCCCTTAACAATTCCCCCCTGCTCGATAGTGGACAGGAAGACCCTGAACTCGGTCTCGCCGGCCAGGTCGGTTACGTCGGTCATTTCCAGCCCGAACCTCAGGTCAGGCTTGTCGCTGCCGTACCGGGCCATCACATCATCATAGGGAATTCGCGGGAAGGGCTTGACCAGTTTCTTGTCTGGCGTAAGCTTCTCCACCATTCCCGTGTAAAGGTCTTCGGTCAACTGGAGCACGTCTTCCTGCTCCACGAAGCTCATTTCCAGGTCCAGCTGGGTGAATTCAGGCTGCCGGTCGGCACGCAAGTCCTCATCACTGAAGCAACGGGCAATCTGGAAGTACCGCTCCACTCCTGAAACCATCAGAAGCTGCTTTAACTGCTGGGGCGACTGCGGCAGAGCATAAAAGCTGCCCTTCTGCAGCCGGCTGGGCACCAGGTAGTCCCGAGCCCCTTCCGGAGTGCTCTTTATCAGGATGGGCGTCTCGATTTCCAGGAAGCCCCGGCCATCAAGAAAATCACGAATATATTTGACAACCTGGTGGCGAAGGATGAGATTGCGCTGCATCTGGGGCCGCCTCAGGTCCAGGTACCGGTATCGAAGGCGCAGGGCCTCATCGGCTTTCACGTCATCCTCGATATAGAAGGGCGGTGTCAGCGCCGAATTCAGCACCGTGATCTCGTCTGCGAACACCTCCACCAGCCCCGTGGGCAGCGCGGTATTCTCCGACTCCGGCGGCCGGCGGCGGACGACGCCGCTGACCTGTATCACCCATTCGGATCGCAGCTGTTCCGCAGCGCGATAAGCTTGCGGGGAAAGCTCGGGGCTGAACACCACCTGCACCAGGCCGGAGCGGTCGCGCAGGTCTACAAAAATCACGCCGCCGTGGTCCCGTCTGCTATCCACCCACCCTGCCAGGGTATGCCGATGGTCTACCTTGGATAAACCAAGATCGTTGCAGTTTACGCTCTTCAGGGGAGTGCCTCCGTTCTGGGTATGGTCCCTGCGTGAAGCGGGACTAAAAGCTGACAAAATTCTCGAAGATGCTGCCGGCCGTCTGCTGCGGGCCCTGCATGGCTTCCGTCACCGAAGCGGCCAATTGGTCCGCCTGGAAGACGGGCGGGAAGCACAGCGTTTCCACGCATACGTGGGCCATTGCCGTCGCTACCTCCGCGCCAATCAGGGGTTTGACGATGATGTGAGGGTGAGTGACCCGGCTGGCCGCCAATGCCAGTTCGTGAGTCTCAGCCGCGGCCGGGGAACCCTCCACCGTAATTTCCACGGGCGGGTGAAGGGAGTGGTCTACCGCCACGGCGTAAGACGCGGCGTGCTCGCCGAAATCCCGATTTGCCTCGACGTAGCCTTTCAGAACGTGCTCGGCCCGCATCAAGTAGGCATTGTCTCCCGTTGCATGGTGCAACTTCATAAGGGCCTCAGCCATTACCGTGTTCTCTGACAAGGGTTTTTCCCGCAGCCGCATATACCCCACGGCCTGGGGGTCTGCCTGGACGTCGAAATAGCCCCCCCGGGCGAAGTCGTAAAAGTTCTCGTCCAGGAACTTTACAGCCTCTATCGCTCGTTCCAGGTATTCAGGGTGATTGGGAACCGAGTTGTAGCCATCCGTCAGGGCATTCAGGTAAGCCGCCCAGTCGCAAAGCAGTTCGCAGTTCCCGGTAAGCTGAGATGATGGAGACCCATCGCTCCCAAATGCATGGGAAAGGTTTCCCATCGTTGCCCGTCCGGCAAATCCGTCTAGCAGCCCCGACGCGATGTCTGCCAATGCGGGGCGAGGTAGTTTCCAGGCGGCCTCCAGCAGCAACGACATCGTCTGGCAGGACCAGTTTGCATAGCAGAAAGGATCCGGTTCCGGAGCATACCGAATTCGACGTTCCGCACTGGACAGGTCAAAATATTCCGAGTGGGCCCCCTGGCTGCCTCTGACCCCCCCGGCCTGCCGGTCCAACAACGTGGTCAGCAGAAAGTCAATCGTGTTATTCGCAATCTTTAGGTATTCGGGTTCTTCCAGCAGAATCCCGGCATCGAGATACACGCCGGCGAGGTTCACATTGTCTTCTGCCATCTTCTCATGCTGGGCCGCCGTCCAGTCCCCATAAGTACAGTACCGGAAGAAACCCCCATCCGCTGCATCCCACAGTTCCCCGCCCATCATTGCGTCCAGGGTCTTACGCAGGATTGCTTCGTAAAAGGCCTCGCCCGTTGTCCGATAGAGATGCAGGAACAGCTTCAGGATCGGCGCAGACGGAAACTTGGGTTCCTCTCCGAACCCGCCGTTGCGGGCATCGTGAGCGCCCGCCATCCGGCGGGCAATGACATCCACCAGGCGGTGGTCCGGTTCACCGGCGGGCGCCACACGCCCCAGGTAGTCCTGGCGCTGGCGG
>JAJEDS010000215.1 GCA_022821365.1 Dehalococcoidia bacterium
ATTCTCGTAATATTGTTAGCCAGACACTATCGTTATTCGGGAATTTTCTCGTATTGGCAACAAAAGCCCTTGCAAGTAGCAATATTTGGCATATAATTTCGTGAAACCATGCGAGTCGGGGTGCCGTATTACTTGACATCCCGATGGTAACTTCCCACCATGCTAAACCGGGACCGCTTTCTTCAGGTTCCGGAGAGGTGTTAACGGTATGAGAACGTACCTGATAAAGCGACTGTTGTTATTTATACCGACCGCGTTCGGCGTGTCGATTTTTATCTTCATTATGCTGCATACCATTCCTGGAGACTACGCCACGGCGTTGCTCTTGGGTGGTGAGCCGGGTGAGGCCTACGACGCCAGTGCCGAGCAGTTCGAGAAGATCAGAGAGCAATTGGGGCTTCAAGGTTCACTGCCTCAACAGTACGCCCGGTGGCTGGGGAATTTCTTCCAGGGTGACTTTGGAATTTCCTGGACCAACCGCAAGCCGGTATGGGACCGGATGGCGCCCAGGATCTTCCTGAGCTTTGAGCTGGGGGTACTGGCCGTTTCCATTGCCATGGTTATGGGCACAATAGGCGGGGTAATCTCCGCCGTGCGCCAGGACACATGGGTGGACTACTTATTGCGCGGCACCAGCATGACAATGCAGGCCATGCCCGGTTTCTGGGTAGCCCTGATGGTGATTGCCGGCCTGGTGGCGATATGGGGGTGGAAGCCGCCCATTGAGTACCGGCACCTGTGGGATGATCCGGTCCGCAACCTGTCGGTTTTGCTGCTCCCGGCATTCCTGGTAGGTTTGCGAAGCTCCGCGGAAATCCTGCGTATGACCCGCTCCTCAGTACTGGAAGTGCTGCGGGAGGACTACGTGCGTACCGCTGAGGCCAAGGGCCTGTACCGGTCTAGAGTGTTGGGGCAGCACGTGCTGCGCAACGCGCTGCTGCCGGTTACTACCCTGGCCGGCTTTGAAGTGGTATTCCTGATGAGCGGTCAGGTCATCATTGAGCAGGTATTTAACCTGCACGGCATCGGAAAGTTGTTCATCCAGGGTGTGGCCGCCCGTGACTACCCGGTGGTGCAGGCCATAGTGATGTTCATTGCCCTGGTGGTGCTGCTGGCCAACCTGGTGGTTGACGTGATGTACGCGTGGCTGGACCCGAGGATTCGCTACGAATAATTGACCTGCTGTTTTATTCCTAGGCGGGCAAGGGGTTCGAGCACGTTTTGTCAGAGGAAATGATATGACTACTCCTAACGAGACCACTTCGGCCGAACAGGTACGAGAGAACCTGGTAGCCGCGGAGCCGCCCCGGCGACCCGGCATGTGGAAGTACAGTGTCTATTACTTCAAGCACAAATTTCTGGGAACTGTTGGACTGGTAATCGTTGTCACGATGGTCGTGATTGCCCTGTTTGCCGACCTTATAGCGCCCTTTGCGTACCAGCAGCAGAACTACGAGGACGTGCTGGCGGCGCCTAACTTTACCTACCTGTTTGGCACGGACAACTTTGGCCGGGATATTTTCTCCCGAATTGTCCATGGAGCCAGGATATCTATGCTGGTCGGGTTCCTGTCGGTGATTGTGGGTACCGGTATAGGCGCAGTGGTTGGGTTGATATCAGGGTTCTTCATGGGCAAGGTTGACGCCATAGTGCAGCGGTTGGTGGACATGTGGATGTCCTTCCCCGACCTGATCCTGGCCCTGACCATCGTGGCCGTTTTCGGTAACACCCTGCCCAACGTGATCATGGCCATTGCGGCCACAATTCTGCCCCGGGGTGTCCGCGTAATTCGCTCGGCCACCATTGCCATCCGCGAAATGGACTACACCATGGCGGCCCGGTCCATTGGCGCTTCCGACCTGCGGACCATGTTGCGGCACATTATGCCCAACACGGTAGCGCCCTTCCTGATCATCATGTCGTCCATGTTCGGCACGGCGATCCTGACCGAGGCGGGCCTGAGCTACTTGGGCCTGGGAATCTCCGAGCCTACCCCGTCCTGGGGCCGGATGCTGACGGGACAGGCGGCGCAATACGCGCCGCGGGCCCCGTGGATTATCGCCTTCCCCGGCATTTTCATCACCCTGACGGTGATGGGCTTCGCCTTCTTCGGCGACGCGCTGCGGGACCTGTTCGACCCACGGCAGCGGGGGCGTTAATCCCTTGCTTGAATCCCGTTCCCAACTCCTGGAAAGGACGATCTCCCCCGATTTCGGGGGAGATCGCTTTTTTGATACGTCGTGCCATTTTGGTTATACGACGTCTGGTAATACCATCTCTAAAGACTATCAACTATAATTGCCCAGCTAATTAATCTGACCGCATTCGGAGGTACAGGTGCGAAGCATAGATATTCACGCCCACGTAACACCCCAGTCTTACATAAGCGCCATGAGGGAAGGCCGGGAATGGCACGGCCTGGAGGCAAGAGACCGGGACATCATGCCCCAGCTGGCTTGGACTCCCGATCAGCGTATCAAGGACATGGACTCCCTGGGCGTGGATGTGCAGATAGCATCCACCGGCGCCCAGTTCTATTTCTACGAGAGGGACGGCCAGGAAATCGCGGCCATGCACCGCGAGTGCAACGATGAAGTCCACCAGATGACTATCGACCACCCTGACCGGTTCAAGGGCCTGGCCCAGATTCCCATGCAGGACGTGGACCTGGCTATCGCCGAGCTTGACCGCTGCGTCAATCAGCTGGGCATGGTGGGCGCGATGATTGACGACAAGGTCAACGGCAAGACCTTCGACGAGCCCGAGTTCCTGCCCCTGTGGAAGGCTGCGGAGCAGATGGGCGCGGTCTTCCTGATCCACCAGGGCGGCGGAACCCTGGTCAGCCCCCGCACTCGTAAGTACCACCTGCCCAACACCATCGGCAATCTGGTAGATCGGGCGGTAACCTTCGCTTCCTTTGTTATGGGCGGGGTGATGGATGCCTGCCCCGACTTGAAGATTTGCCTGGCCCACGGCGGCGGGTACGCCTGCTACGGGGTTGGCCGCATGGACCGCAGCTGGGACGTGGGCCGCTTGCCCCAGATTCCCCAGCCTCCCAGCGCCTACCTGAGCCGCTTCTATTACGACTGCCTGACCCACAGTGAATCGGCCTTGCGAATGCTCATCGACATGGCCGGTATCGACAAGGTAGTCTTCGGCACCGACTGGCCTTTCGACATGCAGATCGACTGGCCCGTTTCCTGGGTCTTGAGCCTGGAGAGCCTTACCCAGGACGAAAAGGAGGCCATCCTGTGGAAGAACATGGAAAAACTGCTGGGCGTCAGCAGCGAGTAACACCTTGAAATCCGCGCGCCTGCTCAGGGCAGAGCCAGTGTAGGCGAGACAACCGCAATTCCTGGAGGATCCAGTGCGCAGCATAGACATACACGCCCATTTGACCCCGCAGTGCTTCATTCGCGCCATGCGAGAGGGTCGGGAATGGCACGGAGTTAAGCCCAGTGAAATGGGCATCGGCCCCCGCAATTCCTGGACACCTGAGCAGCGCATCGACGACATGAACTCCCTGGGCGTCGACGTTCACGTAGTGTCCACCTTCAGTTTCTATTACTACTACGAACGGGACCCGCAGATAATTCTGCCCATGCACCGGGAGTGCAACGACGAGGTCCACCAGATGACGGTGGACTATCCCGACCGGTTCAAGGGCATGGCCATCATCCCCATGCAGGACGTGAAACTGGCCATCGAGGAACTGGACCGGTGCGTCAACACCATGGGATTCGTGGGTGCCATGATTGACGACCATGTCAACGGCAAGACCTACGATGATCCGGAATTCATGCCCCTGTGGAAGGCCGTCGAGGAGATGGGCGCCGTGATGCTGGTCCACCAGCAGGGCGGCAGGACGCTGGTGCGGGACCGCAACCCCAACTACCACCTGCACAACACCATCGGCAACCTGGTTGACCGGGCGGTTACCTTCGCGTCCTTCGTCTTCGGCGGGGTGATGGACGCCTGCCCCGATCTGCGCGTCTGCCTGTGCCACGGCGGCGGCTACACCTGCTTCGGTGCCGGCCGTATGGACCGGGGCTGGCAGGTAAGGCCCGAGGCCCGGGTGAACATCAGCAGTCCGCCCAGTTCATACCTGAACAAGTTCTACTACGACTGTCT
>JAJEDS010000022.1 GCA_022821365.1 Dehalococcoidia bacterium
TGTCGCGCTGGGACTTCAGCATAACGACCTCCCACCGTCCTTCAATTGGGAACTCTTCCAAAAATCCCTTCCCCCTTGACGGGGGAAGGTTAAGATGGGGGTGAACCCTGCTCCGCCTACTGTACCTGCACGTCCACCGGGAAGACCATGTTGTTCCCGTAACCCCGGCCGTCCCACTGGTTGGGGAACTCCATGGGTTGGGTCTCGCCCAGGTTGTTGGTGGCGCGGGACATCAGCGTGTACCGGCCCGGCCCTTTCGGCTGCCACTGGTACTGCCACCGGAACCAGGCGTAGGAACTGGCCCGGGGCGCCAGGGTAGCCAGATCCCAGGTCTCCCCGCCATCGGTGCTGATCTCCACCTTCACCACCTCTTCCTCGCCCGACCAGGCTGATCCGGCCAGGGTGTACCCGCCGGCGGGGATTACTTCTCCGGGGGCCGGGTTCGTGATGATGGACTTCACCTTCATCTTGGTGTAGTAGGTGTAGTACTCGGGACTGTCCGGCCCGTTCTGGGTCATATATCGTTCGGTCTGGTAGAACCCGTCGAACTTCTTGTCCAGTACGTGGATGCCCACCAGCCATTTGACCGAGTTCATGCCGTACCAGCCGGGCACCAGCAGCCGCAGGGGGTAGCCGTGGTTCAGGGGCAACGGCTCACCGTTCATTTCGTAGGCCAGCATGGTGTCGGGATGCAGCGCCTTGGCGATGGGCAGGCTGCGCTCGTAGGTAACGTCCGGGGGATCGCCCACCGTTTCGTCCGGCCCGTGGTCGGCGCCCTCGAACATTACTTCCACCGCCGACTCCTTGAGTCCGGCCAGCGCCAGCAGATCCTTCAGGGAGATGCCAGCCCATTCGGCGTTGCCCATAATGCCATGGCCCTTGATCATCTCCATTACCGAACCCGTGCGGGTGGCCTTGGCCCAGTAGTCGGGCACCGGGCTGTTGCCGCAGCACTCGAAGGTTACCTGGAACCGCTGCTGGGCCATTCCAAGTATTTCATCGAAAGACAGGCTCAACGGATTCTCCACCTGGCCGTCCACCACCAGCCGGTAGGTGTCAATGTCAGTCTCCGGGCAGTCGGTCCAGTGGTTGCGGATGTAGAAAAGTTCGTTGGGCACCACATCCTGCTGCAGCGCTTCCGGGGGCGCCGCCCAGGTACGGAACCCGGCATTGGTGGGGATCAATTGGGGCCTGGTTTCGGTGCGCAGACTTCTGGTTGCCATTGTCGGCCTCCTGGTGGGGTTAGCTTTGGATTACAGAAAACGCAGAGACACAGAGCGTCTGCGCCAATTTTCGACTAATTTACCACAGACTGGCCAGACATCGCAGAATTACTCCAGGTATTCGGTTTCCTGGTTTGTGGTGGGATACATTACCAATAGCCGCACGGGAATCCACAGCTTGTTGACCAGCTTGTGGGGAACGCCCGGCGGCGCGAACAGGGTGCAACCGGCCCGCACCGTTTGCAATTCGTCCCCAATGATAAGCTGCACCGCTCCGGCCATTACCATTATGACCTCGTCGGTAGAGTGGGTGTGGAGCCGTCCCTCCCAGCCGGGGTGTAGTTCAACCTCTTTTACGGTCATAGAGACGGCGCCCTGCTCCGCCGAGACGAAGGTTCGCTCCGCGTGGAAATCGACTGGCGCCGGCATCCTGACCGTGCTGTGTTCTATGATTGGCATTCTTGTCCTCTATTGCCCTTGCCCTTGGTTTACTCTTGTTCGGTTAACCCTTTCAATGCCTTCCCGCTGCTAGCCGCAACGCATCCGGGTCAAACGGTGGCATTGGCGGAGGCCAGTCGATCATAGGTATCTCGGCTGCTTCCGCTTTGGACAAGCGCAGGCGTTCTATTGTGCGTTGTTGTGCCGGTGAAGGTACGAATGCTGGATTACTGCCCAGGGCTCGGACTTCCATCAGGGACTCCAACCCTTCTGTTACAAAACAAAGCAGTTCTGCAATTTGCCAGTCGTGACTGGAGCCTTCGTAGTGATTGCCGTGCAACCGGTCTGCAGTGGACTGCAGGGCATGCAACTCGGGACGTCCGAACTCTACCGATAGCAAATCAATAATCTCCCGCCTCAATTGGTGTGAACCATGGCGCCAGCCCCTGTCCGCGGCGATGGCCTTCACCGCCTGGGCGACGGCGTCAGATGCCTTTTCCGACGCCTGGTACCGGTCCCCCTTCTTTTCCAACTCATAATGGGCTTGCAGCATGAAGCGCCGGCTCTGGTCGGCATATCGTTGAGCTACATCCGTTGTCATCGTCTTCCTTCCCTGGCGCTTAAGAAAGAATCACACTTGATTCTACTATGCCAAGACCTTATCCCGCGTACTTCTCCCCCAGCGCCGTCTCCCAGCGCAGGTAGTTCATCATATCGGCGTAGTTCCGGTCCGGACCGCTGGGCACCATGTCGGTGGGAGCGCTCATCACACCGGTCAGCCCCGTTTCCACGGGCATGTCTTCCTCCGACTGCCAGGCGGCCATTCCGCCCTCCAGGGCAGACACGTCGGCGTACCCCATCTTTTTCAACGTGGCCGCTGCCAGCGCCGAATTACGCCCGTCCCGGCAGGTAACTACTATGGGCGTTTCCGGGGAGGGAACAATGCCGCCGATTTGAAGCTCCAGCCAGCCCCTGGGCGCCCAATGCGAGCCGGGAACGTGGCCGGCGGCAAAGTCCGCGCTCGTATCCACAAAAAGGATGACTGCCGCTTCCCCCGAGTCCCCTAACTCCAAGCCCTCAATTTCGCCGCCCTCTCCCAGATCCAGCGCCATTTCCGACAGCACATTGCCAAGTTCAGACAGCATGCTGCCAAATGAGTTGTTTGCCAGGTCTTCGGCAGTAGTGAGTTCAATTTCCTCAAGGGCCTCGTCCAAGCCCAGCGCCGGTTCCGACGGCGCGCCTGTTTCCACTTCCAGCCCGGCCGCCGCCCAGGCGCCCACCCCACCGGCCACCGCGTATACATCTTCGTGGCCCAACTGCCGGTACCAGGATGCGGTCAGCGTCGCCCGCACTTTGTCGTCACAGGCAAAGATTATGGGTGTGTTTCGGACCACGGCCACTTCGTCGGACCGCTGCACCGCCTGCCCGCCGGGGAACCAGCGGAACCCTGGTATGTGCCCCTCGGTGTACTCGGCGGTGGTGCGAACGTCCACGAAATAGACCGTCTCCGACTTGCTGCGCTCCATCATCGCCTGCAGACCCGGTATATCCAGGTAGCGGACACCGTCCTCTTCCGCCAGTCGGTCCGCGTATGCTTCGGCCTCGGCCAGGCCCTCGGCGGAAGGCTGGGGCAGGTCCACCCGGTCTGCCCCCGACTCCAGCTCGTATCCGGCCAGAACCCAGCCCGACGTGCCGTTTTTGAGTCCAAGAACATTCTCCCGTCCCATCCGCTGCAAAACGCGGGTGCCTATGATGCTGCGGGTGCGACCGGCGCAGTTGACGATTACTGTCGTGTCCGGGTCCAGGTCGGCGGTAATGTCGGTGATGCGGAGGGCAAGCTCCCCGCCGGGCACGCTGCGTCCGCCAGGGATGCAGAAACGGCGGTATTCCTCCGGCGTGCGGGTGTCCAGAATTACCAGCTTGTCGCCTCGCTCGATGCGCTCGTGCAGTTCAGTGGCGTCAATCTCTGGTACGTGGTGAACCACCTCCACCTTCTCGCCGAAGTCCTTGCTGGGCACGTTGACTCCCCATTCGGTGGGCAGGTCCAGGCTGGCCCACCGGTTGATGCCCCGGTCCAGCACCGAAACGTTAGTGTAACCCAGGCTTTCCAAAGTACCAGCGGCCAGCGCTGCCCGCCGCCCGTCGTCATCGCACAGGATGACATGGGCCCCGCGATGGGGAGCCGAAGCGGCAATGCGGAATTCCAGCTCGCGCCGGGGTATCAGGCTGGCGCCAGGTATGTGCGTGCTGTTGTACTCGCCGGCCTCCCGTACATCTATCAGGGCAAACGACTCGCTGCCCTCCATCAGGGCGGAAAGAGCCTCGGCCGAAAGTTGCTGGGACATATCCTCATCACCTCGTGTTAACTGTTAATGACTAATCCCCCGTGCACCCCCCGTCGGGGATTCAGGGGGATTTCGTGAAATGTGCTGACCTGAATTGTGCTCAGGGAAATGCCGCGCCGCCGCACGAAACTAACAGTTGTCGTACTTCTGGGTGGCAAAAGGCGTAATCTTGCCCGACTCCAGGTCGTAGCGAGAGCGGTTCAGCCCCCGCAGGTTGTCCCCGTAAACGTGGATTTCCACGGTAGGGCGGTCGGTAAAATTGTCCATCTGGTGAATCTCGTCCACTTCGGGAATGAGCAGGGTAATCTCGCCCGACGTGAACTCCACGCTGCGGTCCTTCTCCAGCCTGGCATACCCATCGACGGTCCGGTCGTCAACCCGCCGGAACCGCGTCTCGGTCAGGTGGTTGCCCATCACGCCAATCATTCCCCAGGTCCCGTGGTCGTGGGGAGATGCGTGGTCGCCGGGCCCCCACACCACCGACGTTATCAGCAGGCCACTTTCGCCTTGGTACAAGGCATACGACCCGTGGTTGCCGCGCGCGCCCTGCCCCACCGGAACCAGGTACTCCTCGGGAATGGCGGCAGGATTTGCAATCAGCTTCTCCAAATACGAAGAACCCCTGTCAAAAATGCGGTGCTGGTCAGGCTGCTCCTTCAACAGTCCTTCCATGTCATTGACAAACTCTTCCAGCGAATACTTCACAGTAGCCACGGAAAACCTCCTGTCAGGGGAGAGTGAGAACGGCGCGAGGCGCCCAAACTCAGATAGCATTTCACGGCATTATGGTATGGGGGTATGGCTATGTCAAGAAATTAGGAGATCATGGTCAGGGCTATCGCATTTGGAGACTTCCCTCAACTACAGAGGCGCAGAGTACGCAGAGGAGCGCAGAGAAGCTCCGTGCAACTCCGCGTTCTCTGTGTCTCTGTGTTGAGTAATGCGTTGGAAAAAGTAACTGAACCGGACGATCTAATTGAAGTGCGATGGCGCTGTAACCGCATTAAGTTGGAATCTCGCACTATAGCCCCTGCATGTCAGTGGCACCGCCCAATCTGGACTAGCCCCATTCCCCTAACCTATAATTCCCCTACCTTTCCCAGGAGATGCAACCATGGCCGTTTTCCGTCCTTTCCGGGGCTGTTGCTATGTTCCCCAGGTTGCCGGCAGCCTGGATGACCTGCTATGTCCCCCATACGATATGATCTCTCCTGCCCTCAAGGATTCCCTGCAGGCCCTCAGTCCTTTCAACGCCGTCCACCTCGAAGGCGGCGAACAGCCGGACCCCGTAAATCCCCAGGCCGGCTACCAGCGGGCTGCCTCCCTGTTCCGCGAATGGCTGGAAAACGGGGCGCTGCGGCAGGAAGACGTGCCCTGTTTTTACCTGATGCGGCATACCTACCAGGAGCAGGGAGAGACGAAGCAGCAAAGCGGCCTGTTCGGCGACATCCTGGTGGAAGAGTACGGCCAAGGGTCGGTGCTGCCCCACGAGTTCACCCGAGAACCCGCGGTGATGGACCGGGTAGCCCTGCTGGTAGCTTCCATGACCCAGTTCAGCCCCCTGATGACCCTGTACCGCGATGCGGATAACGAACTTGCGCCGGTGCTGGAACAAATTGCCGCTGCCGCTCCCGACCTGCAATCATCCGGCAATACCCAGTGCAACATCGGTGAAATCGCCTTGTGGCGTATAGACAACCCCGATCTTCAGCAGCGCATCACTGACTTCTTCGTGGGTCGCCCGGTCTTCCTGGCCGACGGCCACCACCGTTACGAGGCCGCACTCAGGTATCGCAGGTCTAAGCCGGAATCCTCAGCCGAGGCCGCATTCAATTACGTGATGATGTCCCTTACCGAATTTGACGATGCCGGCCTTCAGTTGCTCCCCTACCACAAGGTCATAGCCGGCCTTTCGGCGGCGCAGTTGGAAGGACTGGAAGCCAGTCTACTGGAACTGTTTGAAGCCCGGACGGTTGAACTGGCCCAGTGCGGCGGCGGAGAGGGCCTGGGCCGCATG
>JAJEDS010000306.1 GCA_022821365.1 Dehalococcoidia bacterium
CACCCGCTTTCTTCCCAGGAAGGTCGCCAGGCTCACCAGGGTCAGGGCCGCTGCGACCGGATACCAGCCCACGTAGGTGATCGTTCCCAGCACGGCTGTCATCAACGGAGTCCGCCAGCTTTGCACCGCCACCAGGAACGCTTCGTCACCAGGCCAAACGGGGAAAGCCCAGGCCGCCAGGAAGACAGCCACCGTCACCCATACCGTGCCGGTTATCGCCCATATTTTAAGGTCCAGGATATGGGCCATGGTGGTGCTGTCTGTATCCTCCCAGACTCTGCCTGACCAGCTCCCCGTGGGATGGGGACTAGGGCAGACGTTTGTCGAATAACCGTTTATGTCCCCGGCAGACTGGTACGTACCTTATGCTATACTCGCTGCGGCTACAGTATATACGCAAGGCAGTTTTGCGTTTCCGGACCGAGCAATCCAGGAGTTTCAGGTTGACACGTGGCGCGGGCATTATCGCCGTTGACGGACAGGCCGCCGCCGGCAAGACGGTTGTGGGGCGGGAGTTGGCCCGCCGCCTGGGATGTCCCTTCCTGGATACCGGAATCATGTACCGGGCCGTTACCTGGCTGGCCCTGCGGGAGACGGTGCCGATGGATGATGAAGCAGGCCTGGGTAAGCTGGCCTGCGGCAGCGCCATGCGCCTGACCGGCGACGAAGGGAGCGCCATCCTCCTGAACGATACCCTGCTGGGGCCCGAACTGCGGTCAGCCCAGGTTGACGACCATGTTTCCCTGGTGGCCCGGGTCCCCGGCGTGCGGCGGGAACTGGTGCGCCAGCAGCGGGATATCGCCGCCCAGTCCGCCCGAGATTTGGGCGGCATTGTGATGGTGGGGCGGGACATCGGCACGGTAGTGCTGCCTGATGCCGACCTCAAGGTCTTCATGGTGGCTGATCCTCAAGTGCGGGCGCAGCGGCGCTACGACGAACTGATCTCCCAGGGCCAGGTGGCACACTACCAGCAGATTCTGTCCAACGCCCTGGCCAGGGATAAGATAGACTCGGAGAGGGACGATTCTCCCCTGGTCCAGGCTGCCGATGCCCTGGTGATAGATACCAGCGACCTGACCATCGACCAGGTGGTGGAGCGGGCGCTGGAACTGCTGGGTTCCAGGAAGGGTGAAGCGGCGCCGTGACGGTCCTGTATGCGCCGGGGCGGTTGCTGGCGAGGTTCTGCTTCTCCGTGTTCGGCCGCATGGAAGTGACCGGCAGGGAAAACGTGCCCCCTTTCGGCCCGCTCATCGTGGTGGCCAACCACATCTCCTACAACGACCCACCTTCCCTGGCGGCGGCCCTGCCCCGTCCCCTGTCCTTCCTGGGCAAGAAGGAGTTGTTCGTACCCACTCCAAAGGGGTGGCTGTTCGACTCCCTGCGGGTCCACCCCGTTGACCGCTCCTTTGGCGTCAGCGCCCTGCGAACGGGCCTGGCGCTGTTGGCCAGGGACGAGGCAGTGGTCATCTTTCCGGAAGGCCAGCGAAGTCCCGAAGGCAGGCTGATCAAGGGCATGGCTGGCGCCGCCTACCTGGCCATGAGGTCCCAGGCGCCCATCCTTCCCATCGGAATTACGGGCACGGAGAAGTTTCCCCACCAGCGGATGCCCTTTCCCCTGTGCCGCTTCCAGGTCAACATCGGCGCGCCCTTCACGCCGCCGATCCTGGAGGGCGGCCAGACCCGGGTGGCCGCTGAGGCGGTGCTGGAGATGATAATGCAGCGCATTGCCCTGCAACTGCCCGAGCCATACCGCGGCGAGTACGGCTTTAGGGCCCAGGGCAGGGGCACAGGTACCTAAGGGGCCCTCATTCACCGCAGACAGCGGCTCATCACCCATCCTCCTTCGGGCCGAAGAAGGGGTGCTCCATGTAATCGCCCAGGCGCAGGCTGCCCAGAACGTCGTCCCACGCCGCCAGGGCCACGACGGAGTCCTCGGGCCAGTAGTCAATTGAGATCAGGGCGTGGACCCCGCCTGCCCGGGCCAGGCAGAAAAGAGAGTGGGCAGGTCGCTTCTCCACAGGGTCAATGTACTCCAGTTCCAGCAGGGCCAGTTCGTGGTGGGGCAGCTTCATGGCGAAGGCTTCGCTGCGCCGGCAGCTTTCGCCGATGTCTCCAACAGAGCCGTCCAGCACCTCCGCCAGGGGCGCCCGGAGCGCCAGTGGGTGCAGGGCGTTGATCACGGAAACTTCCAGGCGGATGTTGTCGTTGGGGGGATGGCCGTCGTAGAACCGGACCGACTTTCCTTCTCCGCCGCTGGTCCTATCGAACACCCATCCGCCCGGGAACTCGAAGCGCACGTCCCCCTTGTTGGCAACGAAAATCTGGTTGCCTTCCTTGGCCTTCCAGCGATGCCGTTCGGGCAGCCGGAAGGTCTGGCGGTCCATTCTCCTTCGCCTGGGCATGGGCAGCCTACTTTCCGTTATCCCCGTTGCCAGCCTTGAAGCGGGGGATAACCTCCTTGCCGAACAGTTCGATGGAGGACATCACCTTTTCGTGGGGGATGGTCTCCGTCTGCATGATCATCATGACCTGGTCCACGCCGATGTCCTCGTACATCTGGACGGCGGTGGCGCAGCTGTCGGGGTCGCCGGCGATGATGACGCCCCGGTCGGCCAGGGTGTTGGCGTCCAGCTGGGCAATGGCGGCCCGGGCGGCGCCGGGGCCGGCGTCAAGGGAAATGCCCGACTCTTCGGCCTGCTGCCGGTGGGCCTCGTCGGACTGGCGCAGCCAGCGGCCAAAGTCGGCCTGCAGGTGGTCGGGGACGCCGCCCCAGGCCTCCAGCAGTTCCTCGTAGGCGCCGATGCGACCGGCGATGTAGGGCTTGTCCGGCCCGAAGAAGGTCTTCATGGACAGGGCAGCCAGTTCGCGGGCCTCGTCGTTGTCCTTGCCGCAGTAGGCGTGGACGTTGTTGCCCCAGAACTCGGTGGCGAAGGCGCCCACCGGGTTGACGTTCTTCAGGGCGTCCCGGTAAATCTTGACCTGCTCAGCCAGCACCGAGGTGGCGTAGGAGGCGGAGGAGAGGACGCCCAGGCCCTTTTCCGCGGCCAGGCGGAAGCTGTCCTGCTGGGTGCAGGCCAGGTACATGCGGGGGTGGGGCTGCTGCACCGGCTTGGGCAGAACCCGCCGCTTGGGCACCTGCCAGTGCTCGCCTTCCCACTCGAACTCGTCGGACTGCCAGATCTGGGGGATCATGGCGATGGACTCTTCCCACAGGGAGCGGGTATTGCGGGGGTCGACACCCTGGCCAATCTGCTCGTAGGCGTTGGAGCGGCCGGTGCCGAACTCGACCTTCCCGTCGGTAAGCTGGTCCACCAGGGCCACGCGCTCGGCGACGCGGACGGGATGGTGGTAGGGCAGAATGCAGACGCCGTAGCCGATGCGGATGTTCTTGGTGATGCGGCTGAGGGCGCCGAACATGGCGTCCTGGCTGGGCGAACCGGAAAAGCCGGTCAGGAAGTGGTGCTCGACGAACCACAGGTTGTCGAACCCGACCTGGTCGGCCAGCTCGCACTGGGCCAGGGTCTCCTTGTAAAGAGCATTCCAGTCGATCTCGGTGCCTTCGTAGGGCCGCTGGCACTCAAACAAAAGGCCTAACTGCATGGCGGTTCCTCCTCAAAATGGCTGGGGGGTTGGGGGGATTATAGCGCATTTTGGGACGAGAAGAGACCGATGCGGCCAGATTAACGGGGTTTCTATACGGAAGCCGCGGGGCTGCTACACATTACGCAAGGCCGATGAGGCCCCAGAAGCTAGACGGGCAAGCAGGCAGGAGGGGCGCTCGATTGTCGGGAGCAAGTCCTCGGTGAACATGGCGGAAAACCGTTCGGCAGGAAAATGGAGCAGCATCTAGGAGATGATGCCAAAGTAGTCGGGAGCAAATCGCCTGTCAAGACTCCGTTTAAGGTAGGGAGGAGTGAAGTATGGGTATTAGGCGAAAACCGCCGCGAACTATGCGAATTATGAAGGGAAAAGTTTCTGACGGGGGCAAGCCACCATACATTGCTACTATGCCGGAGCTTCTTGCCCAAGCCTCCTAGATCGTTCTCTTTCTTGGCAAATTAACCCGATAACACTCCAACAAATTGACGAAAACTCTCTAATTGATTGACTTTTCGCGATTGCCTCATTTAACCTTGAGGAAGTTCATACCAAATACCGCGATGCTGGAGCGAAGGACAATCACCCTTACCCTTTAACTCATTGAGGTGATGAAATGCCCGATGTCAACATCTACCATCGCAAGCCGGAGCCAGAAGAGCGCAAGGTTTATCACAACTGGGAGGAAAGGTCGTCGCGGCGACGAACGAAACGGGAGAAGGTAACAGAAACCCGGTATTCGCCGGTGACGCGTACTAATGGTTTAGGAGTGGTCCAAAATATTGGCAGCAACAGCCGAAAAGTCCATGTCGGCTGGGACGTTACCGAATATGAGGAAACCGAATGGTATTGTCGGGACCACGGCCATTACAGCACCACGACTAAAGTAATAAGGACTTACCGCACCGGGAAGTAGGATTCCTTGCCTCGTACATAATTCCACCTCCCCGGTCGGCTAGCTGTCGCTAAAGCGCATCCCATTCCCCTCCTAGGGCTAGGCCACTGGCGGCCCGAAAATCAGCAGCACTGTCAAGCTACAAATGCGTGACCGTGCCGACATGTACTGCCAACTCCAGTCGCTCAGCCCATCCTGCTTCAACTTCACAAGAAGCAGGGTCAAAGGCTCGACGAACTCGCCGCCACCGTTTTGCGTGTTCTCGCTTGTTCATTTCTCTCCCTTCTCTTTCCAGGACCCGAATCCACGCTTGGGGGATTGCCAAGGATACACAGTGCGGGGTTGCACCATCCCTCATTGTGTAACAGGTACCTCCGCCGCACCTTCCGGTCCCACCGATTACACAGGGGCAGATACAGGACAAGCAAATTGCCTCGCTGCGCCATGGCGAAGTCCTCGAACAGGCAACAAAGACGAAGCACTGCCAGTGGAGCCGCGGGAAGCTGAATGGTGCCTGGAGATTATCGAAGCGCTGTTTGACGATTATTTCGTCGCCCCAGCAATGAATTCTGAACGAATGCGCCGGCTAAGAAAGCGGCAAGGGGGTACACCACAGGCCTAATCTCTCCCCTCTGGAAGAAGTTCGGATACAGTCTATCGTAGC
>JAJEDS010000297.1 GCA_022821365.1 Dehalococcoidia bacterium
CCACAACGTGGATTGCTTCTTCCACCGCTTCCTGTTCGATGGCGTGAATCGCAATGGGAAAACCCAGGTTCCACGCCCGTAATGCCAGCTCCGCCAGGTCTTGAACCGCAGGCATAAGTTGTCCGGTGGTGCGGGTGAGCATTATCTTGGCGTGGCCAATCCTCAACCGGTCATCGCCACTGCCCCAACCCAGTCCCGCATCCGCCATTTCCTGCAGCTTGCCCACGCCGGCCATCATGGTCACCCTGGGTTGGAACGCCTGGGTGGAAGTCAGCGACCGGAAGGTTTGCCATTGGTCGGCGCCGTTATCCGGTCCCGCATCCTGCACCGACGTGATGCCATAACTAAGCAGAGTCCTGCTAAGGTGAGAGACTCCGGCCTTCATTTCTTCCGGGGAGCGGGTCCTGCCCAGTCTTTCCCGCAACCAGGCGCCCATTTCCAGCAGAAGCCCGGTAGGCAGGCCGTTGTCGTCCCTGTCGATCACCCCATCCGGCGGGTCGGGCGTTTCCGCGCCGATGCCGGCCGCAACCAGGCCCAGGCTGTTTAGCAGGGAAGCATGGCCGCTGGAATGCTCAAGGCGGACCGGGTGCCGGGGAGTAACGGAGTCCAGTTCGCGGAGCGTGGGGTACCTGTCCTCGCGCAAATGGCGGGGTTCAAGGCCGTAACCGCGAATCCAGCGCCCCGATGGCAGGGAGGCGGCCTTTGCTCGCATAAGGGCCAACAGTTCGTCTATGGAATCAATGCGGGGAGAACGGCAATCCAGCGCCGTAAGGGAGGCGGCGGTGGCCAGGACATGGGTATGGGCGTCGTTGAGGCCAGGAATGAGTGGCAGGCCCCCGCAATCGATTACTTCCGTTCCCGGCCCACGATGGCAGGACACATCGGCGTCGCTGCCCACCGCGGTTATCCGTTCGCCGGCGATGGCGACGGCTTCGGCGCGAGGGTTATGCGGATCGAGAGTCAGGACCCTGGCATTCGCAAGGATGAGTGAGGCAGAACTTTCCATGTGGACCTAAAACCGGAATAGGGCAGCCGTTGAATCGCAAAATGAAGGGAACGCAAGGGAACCTCTGCACAAGTCCCCTCTCCCCTAGCGGGAAGCGGTTGGGGTGAGGGGGAATCTGCCGGCAGCAAGCTGTCACCCCCATCCTATGCTTCCCCCGTCAAAGGGGAAGGGACTTATTCAGAGCTTCCCTAAACATTTATGAGGGCGGCATCGTGCTGCACGTCGGCGTGGTAGGAGCTTCGCACCAGAGGGCCCGAAGCAACGTGCTTGAAGCCCAGCTCCTCCCCAATGCGCGCCAGATCGGCGAATTCGGACGGGTGGTAGAAACGGTCTATTGCTATGTGCCTGGCGGAGGGACGCAGGTACTGCCCAATGGTCAGCAGGTCGCAATCCACCTCACGCAATTCACGCATGGTATCGACTACCTCCGCCACAGTCTCGCCCATACCCACGATTATGCCGGACTTGGTTACCGAAGCCGGGTCCAGTTCCTTGGCGTTGACCAGAAGGTCCAGGGACCGCCGGTAGTCACCCTTGGGCCGCACCCGGGGAAATACCCGCCTGGTGGACTCGATGTTGTGGTTAAGCACGTCGGGGCCGGCATCCATCACCCGCGCCAGGGCATCCCGGGAACCACCGAAGTCGGGTATGAGCACTTCCACCTTGCATTCGGGCACTTCCTTCCTTATGCGGTTGATGCAGGCCGCAAAGATGAAAGCCCCACCGTCGGCCAGGTCGTCCCGATTGACCGAGGTAATCACGCAGTAGCGGAGTCCCATTTTCCTTACCGTTTCCGCCAGGCGTCCCGGCTCCATAAGGTCCACACCTTGGGGCCGGCCCGTGGTTACGGCGCAGTAATGGCAGCGCCGGGTGCAAATGTCTCCCAGAATCATAAACGTGGCGGTTCCGCGGCCCCAGCATTCCCCGATGTTGGGGCAGTGGGCTTCTTCGCAGACAGTGTTGAGCTGGTGACCCCGCATAAGCTGCTTGAGTTCCAGGTAACGAGGGCTGCCCGGCATGGAGACCTTGAGCCAGGGGGGAAGCTTGGGACGAACTGCTATGGGGGCGCTATCCTTGGAAACCACGATAGACGATTCCTTTGATGTAATGACAGGACGCCCGGGTCCTGGTCATATAGAATATCAGTCCAGTCTTACCCTTCGCGTGGCCACGCGGCATTTCTCAGCTATGATGATGGCTTCGATGTGCGCCGCCGCCTCTTCAAGCCGCCCATCACGGTTGAGGACACAGTAATCGTAGCGGCTCACCTGCGCCAGTTCCTGCCGGGCGATTTCAAGGCGGCGCGCCGCCTCTTCCGCCGCCTCGGTCTGCCGCTGGCCCAAGCGTCCGGCCAGTTCCTCGAAGGAGGCGGGGGCCAGGAAGATCAGGACCGCTTCAGGCGCCAGCGCCCTGATGGTTTCGGCGCCCTGGACCTCGATTTTCAGGAAGACGTCCTTGCCCTGTTTCAAGGCTTCACTGACCTGGCCGCGGGGCACTCCGTACCAGCGGCCTGAGTACTCGGCCGACTCCAGCAACTGCCCGGAATCCCTCATTGCCAGGAAAGTCTCCGTGTCCAGGAAAACATAGTCCACGCCGTCCGTTTCCCCGGGCCGGGCTGCGCGAGTGGTAGCGGTAACCGTGAAGTGCCAGGGCTTGTCCTTCTTCTTAAGTTCCCCGATGACGGAATCCTTGCCGACGCCCGATGGGCCGCTGATAACCACCAGCAACGGAGGTGAATCAGCCGGCGCATCGCCACCCCCTATGGCTTCCCCTCGCGGTGGAGGCGACATCAGCGCCGGCGGTCCTCTTCGCGCCCGCCCCGGAAGAGGCGGCGCTGGGCATCCAGCAAACGGCGGCCAACAAACATGTCCCCCATGCTCTGGGCGAAGGTGGGCAGTTCGGTGTGGGGGTTGTACTCCCTGGCCTGGGCGCCATAGTCGCCGGCCAGCCACCTGGCCCGGTTGTCCCTGGCTTTCACGAAAAGGTCCATTATCGCTTGCGAGTCCAGGTTGTCGGACTCGGCCAAAAGCTGCCTGATGCCGTAGAGCTCCCGGATAAAGCTGTCTATCCAGGAGACGATGGGCTCGGGATTGGTGACGCAGATATCACGGTGCATGACCGTATCGCCGGAGGCAAGGCGGGTCAGATCGTGGTAGCCGCTGGAGGCAACCCGGGCGATGTCGTCCCAATTGGGGCTGCTCGAAGTGCAGCCCACGAGGGCGACGGATAGAAGGAAGGGCAGGTGGCTAACAGCGGCGACAAAACTGTCATGCTCCTCGGCGCTGATGTAATAGGGCGTGGCCTCGAGGGCTTCAACCATGGTAGTGATTTCGGCCGCGGCCCGCTCGGATGCCCTGGCGCTGGGGATGACGCAGTAGGTCTTGCCCTTGAACATGTCGGGATCAGCGTTCTCGGGCCCCGGCGTTTCCCTTCCGGCCATGGGATGCCCACCTACGAAATGAATGTTCTCGGGGAGATACTCGTCGGCCCATGCAATGACCGACTGCTTGGAACTGCCCACGTCCGTGACCACACAGCCTTCAGGCAAGTGGGTCGACAAAATCTCCAGCAACTCCTTCATAGCAACGATGGGGGTTGCCAGAACAACGATATCCGCTCCTTCCACGGCATTGAGCAGGCGGGATTCCATCCGGCTGAATGCCCCGGTCTTCTGGGCTCCGGACCGGGCCCCGCCGCTGGAATCGGTGCCTACAACTTCCAGGTTGAGCAGGGGAGAGTTTTTCAGGGCCAGCGCCAGCGAGGCGCCCATAAGTCCGGTGCCGACTATGGCTATTCTAGGCATGTTGTCCCTCCAACTTCCGGCTGCCCCATGAACTGGCACCTTGTTATTGCGGTGTGGCCCTTAATCTTACACCATTGCCAACCGGAGGCAAATGCGTCGGGAATTGCCGCAGCCGTCCGGGGCGGAGGGATTGGCCTAAGCGGCGGTCCAATTACTTATGAACGAATCCGCCGGGGGTCTATTGAGAAATTTTTGATAATGGTTCCATTTGGTCCCATTTTGGCCCATTTTAGGGATTTTTCCACGAAGGGCACTAAGGGGCACGAAGATGGGAATTTTTTGATAATGGTTCCATATGGCTCCGTTTTGGCCCGTTTTGGGGGGTTGGCCCCGGGCAGGGCAGACACGCAGGTCTGCCCCTACGGATGGTGTCATCCCCGGGCAGGGCAGACACATAGGTCATCTGTTCCAACAAATTAGGTAGAAAGGGAGGGAAGGGGTTAAAGTAGGCTATAGAAGGTAGGGAAGAAGTTGTGGACGGGAGGAGAGGGAATGGGAGGAGAAGCCAGTCTGGGCCAGGTGGAGGA
>JAJEDS010000292.1 GCA_022821365.1 Dehalococcoidia bacterium
CGATGGAAAGGTGGTGTTCCAGCACGGTGTTGAGTACCTGAATTCTTGCCTGTTCTCGCTGTTTCAATGTCACTTCCTTCATAAGGGTGACATTTTCGCTGACCAGTTAGCTGGTGACTTAATCGTAGAACATCAACAGCCAGCAGCACGTTGAACAGACCAGGCCCCAGGGCTCCCGCCACGGCCAGGGCCAGGATCAACGAAGGAAAAGCCCGGAGCAGGTCCACCACCGCCATCAGCGCGGTGTCCGGCCAACCGCCATGGTATCCGGACAGTATTCCCACGGTCAACGCGATGGTCATGCTGAGGGCCAGGGTGGCCGCCGCGGCCAGAAGCGTCATGCGGGCTCCGTGAACAACCCGGCTCAAGGTGTCCCGGCCCAGGTGGTCGGTGCCCAGCAGATGTCCCGGCGAGGGTGGGAGAAGGCGTTCCGACAGGTTGATTTTGGTGGGGTCATCCAGGGGGAGCCAGGGTGACAACAGCCCCGCCAGCAGCAGCGACACTACCAGAAACAACCCCAACGCAGTGCCCGGCTCCCGGATCGACGCGGCCCACCGCCGTCGCCGAGGCGTACCGGAATCCACGGCCTTCACCGGAAGGTGGTCCTTACTTCGCCTGGTTTCAGCCGCCATCGACCGCTACCTCTCCACACTTCCAAAGCGCAGGCGCGGGTCGGCGACGCGCAAGGCAACATCGGCAGCCAGGTTGACCAGCAGCACCACCACGGCAATGTAGGTTACGAACCCCTGCACGACGGGGTAGTCCCGGGACAACACCGCCCCGACCATGAGCTGACCAAGACCGGGCCAGGTGAAGATGGTCTCCACTATGACCGCGCCGCTGAGCAGGTAACCCAGGTTCACTCCCGTGGCCCCGATGGCCGGCAGCAAGGCGTTGCGGAGGGTGTGCCTTAATGCTACGGTTTGTTCCGTCAGTCCCTTGGCCCGTGCCGTTCGAACGTAGTCCTCGCCCAGGGTATCCAGCATGCTGGCGCGAATGAGCCGCATCAGTTGGGCCATGGGCGCCAGGGAGAGAGCGATGGACGGAAGCACGACCTGGGCGGGTGAACCGTAGCCCAGAGCGGGCAGCCAGGAGAGTTTTATCGCGAACAATATGATCAGCCCGTAGGCCAGTGCGTAGGATGGAACCGCCGCTCCAACCAGGGCCGCCAGGCGAGCAACGGCATCTGCCAGGCTACCGCGCCTGAGGGCCGACAGGATGCCCACCGGCACGGCGACCAGCAGGGCAAGAGCGAGAGAGGAACCCGTCAGCACTAACGTGGGGACGGTGCGGCGCGTCAGCTGAGCGGACACCGGTTGTTCGGTGACGTAGGACCGGCCCAGATCGCCCGATATGGCCCGCGACACCCAGCGGGCATATTGCACCGGCAATGGTGAGTCCAGGCCCAGCTCCGTGCGCATGGCGGCCACCGCTGCCGGGCTGGGCGCCTGGCCCGGGTGGCGCTGGCGCAGCACGATTTCGGCCGGGTCCCCCGGCGCCAGGTTCAGAAGTATGAAGCTGACGCCCGAGATTCCCAGGAGGAGCAACGGCAGCGTGACCAGCCGACGTGCAAGGTAGGCTCCCATGCCGGTTACCGATCAAATCCGTATCGAACAAATCCGTATCGAAGACCGGTATGATTCACTCGGTCAGACCGATGCGGTTGTCGAACATATAGAGCCGGTGCGGATGCGGCTCGAATCCGGAAACCTGCTTATTGACGCCATAAACCATATATGCGTGCGCCACCGGCAATAGCGCGGTTTCGGCGGCCACCACGGCCAGCGCTTCGCAGGCGATTTGCTTCCGCTGCTGAATGTCCGACACATCCCCTGCCTGGGCAATGATGTTCACCAACTCCGGGTTGGAGTATTGCCCATAGTTGTTGGCCCCGCTGTCGCTGGCGTCGGCATGAAGCCCAACAAACTTGCTGACGTTCAAGACCGGGTCTCCCGCATCCACCACGTTGTTGTACCATCCGAAGAGGTCCCATGCCGGCTCCTTGACCACTGACCACTCCGTGATTTGTACCTGGGCCCGGATTCCCGCCTGGTCCAGCATTGCCTGGGCGGCCTCGGCCATTATGGGGAGCTGGAACCGTTGCGGGTAACCGCCGATTACTATTTCCAGGGTCTGTCCGTCCTTGTCCACGTAGCCGTCGCCGTCGGAGTCAACGTAGCCGGCCTGGGCCAGCAATTCACCGGCCAGCTGCGGATCGTAACCCGGTCCGGCCACACCGGGGCAGGAGGCCATGGCTTCGGGCAGCAATAGGTCGGCGAATGAACCCGTACCCGCGGGCGCCACCAGCCCGGCAATGCTTTCCCGGTCAATGGCGTGGCTCACGGCCTGGCGAACCAGCGGGTCGGAAAGGGTGCCCCGCTCGAAATTGACCCACCACATTACTACCGAGGTTCCCGCGCCGGCGGTCCGGCTGTGCAGGTCGGGGAGGCCACCGAGACGTTCCACCCCTTCCGGAGAAATGTTGATGGCAAAATCAATGTCGCCGGCTTGCAGGGCCAATTCCCGGCTATTGGTATCCGGGATGGCGATGTGCTCGATGCCAGCCAGTGGGGGCGCTCCGCCCCAGTAGTCGTCGTTGGCCACGCTGACCAGGCGTTCCTTGAGGACATACTCCGTAGGGACGTATGGGCCGGTCATCGCTCCCGCGGACAGGAAATTGTCCTGTCCGGCAGCGTCGGCCGCGGCCGCGTCAACGATGGCCGTTTGGGAAATGGTGAACAGGCCTGGCAGCGTAGGACGCGGCTCCATTGTATTGACAATGAGTGTCTGGGGGTCTTTAACCTCCATGCTCTCAATCGCCAGCCTCTCTCCGGTACCGGGCGACAACAGGGCTGTCCTCTCCAATGACGCCTTGACTGCGGCAGCGTCCATCATCGATCCGTTATGGAATCTGACGCCCTCGCGTATCCCGATCTCCCACGACATCGGGTCGATCTGCACCGCGCCCGTAGCCAGCCATGGCTCGGGGCCCAGGTCGGCAGCCGACAAGCGGAACAGGTTTTCCGCCATACCCGCTTGACTGGCAGCCCATGCGCCCTCCACCGGGTCCAGCGGACTGTCCAGCCAGATAACACCGGCTTTAAGCGTGGGGCGGTCAGCTTCGACCTCAACAACGGGCGAAGACTGCACAACCACGGCAGTCGGGACCGCCGGCGGCGCTGACGCTTCGGTCGCTTGAGAAGGCTGCTGTGGAACAACGGTTGCTGCAGGCATTGCCTGGGTCTGGGTGACGTCTAGAGCTGAATCGATAGTCGTGGGGGCCTGCGCCGGGTCGTTCACCGCAGCGACTGTTGGCCGAGTATTTACCGCAGGGGCGGAAGGCGGGTCATTTACCGCAGGGGCGCTCGACGTCCCGCAGGCCACCGATAGAACCACCACTGCGGCCAAGATTCCCGGGACAAGAAACCCGGTACGTTGTATCACTTTTGGTCGCAAAATATTCCTCCAATTGGTTTTGAAAGAGCTGGACTGATCCCGCTCTGCTGGCGCTTGCCTCGTATAGTGGACAAGAGTTGCCTGATATGAGACTGTCACTGCCACAGGGCGGCACTACTCAGCTACGATCGCGACCGTATGCCAAGCTTACTGGTAGCCCCTCGAAACCGCTGCAACCTGGAGGGGCCTCCACCTGTGGTCCTTAGTTCCAATGCCGGCTGCTAGTGATAGCCAATATCAGTAACGGTGGATAATACTCCTCACTTTTTATCTGGTCAACCGGCGTGCAGCTTTTGCGGTGGAAACCGGGGCGCCTCAGGCAAGCACCCTCCGCCGGAACGAAGCCACCAGCAGGAAAATTCCCGTGGCCACCAGGGTCATGGCCGGCCCGGCCGGCAGGTTGAAGTGGAAGGAGAGGTACAGGCCGGTAACCGATGCCGCCATGCCCAGCGCCGCCGCCGTCAGCATGATGGAGACGAACCTGCCCGCCAGCAGGTAAGCCGTGGCGGCAGGTATCACCAGCATCGCCATGACCAGCACAACCCCCGCAGCCTGGATGCCAATGACGATGACCAGGGCCAGCAGGGCCAGCAGGACATAGTCCACCACGTGGGTGCGCCTGCCGATGACCTGCGAACCCACCGGGTCGAAGCTCGTGAACATCAGCCAGTGGTGGAATAGGAACAACCCCAGGATGACCAACCCGGTGATGGCCAGAGATATGTAAATTCCAGCCGGGGAGATAGCCAGAATCTGCCCCAGCAGCAGGTCTTCCACGTCAATCGTGATGGTGTCGACCATGGACATCATCATCAGGCCCAGGGCGAACATGGCTGCGAACAGAATGCCTATGGTGGTGTCGGCGCTGAGACCGGCGCGCCGGCTCAGGAACCGCACCAGCATGGCGACGGAAACGCCGGTGGGAACGGCCGCCAGGGTGGGGTTGATGCCAACCATGAACCCCAGTACCATGCCCGGCAGCACAGCGTGGGCGAGGGCGTCGCCAATGAAGGCCAGGCTCCTGGTGACCACGTAGGCGCCCACCAGCGGGCACATCACGCCCACCAGCGCCGAGCCCACCAATGCCCGCAGCATGAAGCTGTATTCCAGGGGGGCGAAAAGGAACTCAATCATAACGTCCGGCCCCGCTCACCAGGTCTGCAAAGTTCAAGCCAGGAGTTCCTTCCCCCTTTGTAGGGAAAGGTAGGGATGGGTGATGCCCTCCCCAAGCGTCGAGGTTCCCGCCTTCGCGGGAACGACGGGTTTGGAGCCGTAGGGGCAGACCTGCGTGTCTGCCCTGGGTTGGGGGTGACGCCGCCACCAGCACTCCTAACCCTACCCCTCGCCGTTCATGGAGAACTGAAAGCCATACAGTTCTTTCATTACCTCGGGGGTCAATACCTGGCTGGGCGCGCCGCAGGCACAGACGTGACGGTTCAGGCACAGCACCTGGTCGAAGCGCCGGGAAAGGTTGTTGAGATCGTGGGTAGACAGCAGGACAATGCGGCCCTCGTCCCGCAGGGCCTGGAGCACCTCGACCAGAATTTCCCGGGCGCCCGCGTCAACACCGCTGAAGGCCTCGTCCAGCAGCAGGACGCTGGCCTCCTGGGCCAGGGCCCGGGCGACAAACACCCTCTGCCGCTGTCCCCCGGAGAGTTCCGTCATGGGGGCTGTGCGCTGGTCCCACAGCCCCACCCGGCAGAGGCAGGTCTTCACCAGTTCCCGGTCCTTCCTGCCTGGCCGGCGCAACCAGCCCAGCCGGCAGCAACGGCCCATCATCACCACGTCCATCACGTTCACCGGAAACCGCCAGTTGACACTGTCCCGCTGGGGGACGTAGGCCAACTCCCCTCGGCGCGGGTCCACACGGTTCAGGGTAACGCTGCCCTGGCGGACGGGGAGCAGCCCGGCAATGGCGTTGAACAGGGTGCTCTTGCCGGCGCCGTTGGGCCCGACCACGCCCATCAGGGTGCCCGCATCCACGTCGAAAGTAACGTTGCTCAGGGCCATGTATCCGTCCAGTTCGACGGTCACGTCCTGGAGCGACATGCTGGCGTCATTGCAGTAGGGGATATGGCTCATTTCAGTGCCTCCACAATTCGCTCAACGTTGGCCCGCACCATGCCCAGATAGGTGGCGCCGGGGCTACCCTCCTGCCCCAGGGAGCCGGAATAGAGCTGGACGACTTCCGCGCCGGTCTCCCGGGCCACGGCCTGGGCCAGCTTCTCGCTTACCGTGGTCTCGCCGAACACCGCCGGCAGGTTGTTGTCCCGCACCACGTCAATCAGCTCAGCAAGGTGTTCCGCCGAAGGTTCAACGTCGGGCGCCAGGGAGGGTATTACCAGCCCCACAATCTCAAATCCGTAGGCCGCCGCCAGGTACGAAAGGCTGTCGTGGGAGGTGACCAGCAGCCGGCGCTCTTGCGGCACCATCGCCACCTGCTCCTGGATCCAGGCGTGCAGTTCGTCCAGCTGCTCCCCGTAGCTGGCCGCGTTGGCGGCGAAAACGCTGGCGTTGTCCGGGTCCTGGGCGGCCAGTTGGTACGCCATTTCATTGACTGCCAGTTTGACCCGGATGGGGTCAAACCAGAAGTGGGGGTCCAGGGGGCCGTGATCGTGTCCGTGTTCGTCGTGTCCGTGACCGTCATGGCCCGCTTCTTCGTGGCCCTCCGCTTCCCCCTTGATACCCACGAAGGCTATCTTGGTCGGGTTGCCGGCCACGTCCCAATGGTCCACCTCTTCCAGGTCGTGGTCGTCCAGATGCAGCACCTGCCCGCCCACCGAGTCGGTGACGAAGATGGCGCCCGGCGCCATGGCTACGTGCGGCCGCCCCCAGAATCCGGTTTCTACCGGCGTGGTCAGGGCGTCGCTGTTGGTGGCAATTACGTCCCCGTCATGCAGGTCGTACAGCCGGATTTCGCCGCTGCTCATCACAACTACCGCGAGTTCCCCGTCCGGGGAAAGGGCCGCCTGGATGGGTGCATTGCCCTCCTCGGCGGCAACCAACTGCTCCATCTCACCCTCTTCCGGTTTCACTATGTACAGCCCCACCGCGGAACCCAGGGCCAGGAAGTGGTCCACCCCGGAAGCGCCCCAAACCGTAGTAAGCCGGAAGTCATCCGGTTCCCCTTCGGGGGCCGAAATGAAGGAGTGGTGGAATTGGCCGTGGTCGGCTTCCACTGTCAGCACGCCTCCGGCACAGCCGAATACCGCAACCGGGCCGTTGCCGTCATCCCCGTGCAGGCTGGGGCAATCACCGGCGGAATAGAGGATGTTGCCGGAGAGGTCCCGTATATCAACAGTGATGGGCAGCCGGTATTGTTCCGGGTTGGATGCGTAATCGGGATGCTGGGGTGTAATTGCGAACAGGTCATCCTCCAGGGGTACTGCGGCTCCGTGCTGTGGTCCCACGCTGAGCCGAACCGGTTGGTAAGACGCGCCCTGCTCTTCCAGTTCATGCTCGTTAATGAGCACCACGTCTCCCGAGCCGTCATAGTAAATGGCGGCCCACTCATCCCCTGCGAACAGGTGCACGGGCCGGTCGCCGGAAAGGTCCAGTCCAATTGGTTCGGCTTCCCGGTTAACCAGGTCAAAGTGGTCACCGTGGGGTTCCAGGTACGTGCCGCCGTCAATGATGTGGACCATATTGGCGTCGCTGGCGACCGCAAAGGCGAAGCGCCCGCTCCCGGTGGCGTAAATGCGTCCGGCGCGGCTGCCCATATCAAAGGCATCCTGTTCCACTTCGCCGTGGTCCAGTTCGATGATCGACAACGCCCCGGTCTCACCGTCGCCGATCAGGAGCTTGCCCAGCAGCGCAGTCATTTCTTCGCGGCCGTGTTCGTCATCCATTTCTTCGTGGCCATTATGGTCCTCCCCCGCAAACTCCAGGGGGTCCACAACTTCGCCCAGCTCTATGACCCTGGACTCATCCGCCTGGGCATTGTGGACCAGGTCGTGCAGCCACCCGGCTTCCAGGCCGAGGCCGACGGTGAACACTACGTCGGCATCCGCGACCCTGGCTACATCTCTGCCCCCGGGCACGAAGGAGTGGGGATCGCCGCCGGCCGGCAGCAGGGCGAATACTTCTGCCCTGTCTCCGCCTATCACCCTGGCCCAGTCACCTACAAAGTTGGTGGTGGTAACAACCTGTATGGGCGGTCCGGAAGGGGCGGCAGCCTCGCCGCCGGCGTTGCTGGTGGCGGGCGAAGCCGGAGCGGAGGACGCCATTGATGGCGCAACGGTGGCGGCCGGAGACTCCCGGGTCTGCTGGCCCGGTTGGGACGACTGCGATAGTTGGGTCTGCTGCGCTGGCCGGTTACTTGACACCGCAGCGGAGGGCGCTGCCGCAGCCTGAGGAGCGCTGCCTGCCGGCCCTTCCTGGCTATTAGCGCAGGCGCCCAGGAAGAGGGCGGAGAAAACGATTAGCCCCATTGCCAGGGGCAGCGTAAAACGTCCAAAACAGATCTTGAGTGAGTGAACCATTTCCATTCGAGATTTGCCTCCTGAATTCATTAATCTGATCAATTGACCTGGCACAGCAAACAGGGACCGGCAACATATTGGTATCTCGTATCACTACCGGTCAAAAGCCTCTGATGCCTGTGCATTGATTGAAAGTCTCCTACTTGCCTTTAGTTTCGGGGCAAGCGCCGCAGTTTACGTACAGTTCGAGGTGGTGAGAGACTATCTCGCCCGGGATATCCTCGCTGATCTGGCGGATCAACCGTTCGACCGCATCCACCCTGAATTCCTCCACGGCGCCGCATTCGACGCACACCGTGTGGTGGTGGTGGTGATCATTTCTGCAGAGGCTGTACATGTGGGACCCGTTAATCGTGGCCAGCTTGCATACCACGCCCGCGGCATGGAAGAGCTTGATGGTGCGATATACCGTCGCCCGGCCCACCGAAGGCAGTTCGTCGCTAAGCGCCTCCACCGAGAAGCCTTCCTGCTTCTGTTCCAGGAGGTTGGCTATCGCCCTCCTGGGGGCCGTGACCCGGTAGCCGCCACTCTCCAGGGCCGCTATCAGGTTCGGGTGTGGATTTTGGAAAGCAAACATGATATTTAATCGCACTACATGCTAACAAAACAAATCAACAGGCTGTTTGTGAAGTGATATAAACTATCAATAAGGTGGACAATTTGTCAACACCCAATCGGGAAGACAACAAGACAATCGCATTTGAACCGGAGAGACCGGTCCACCTGAATTTATCCCGGCCTGTTCCTCACCACTGAGACCCGGAGTACGCGGAGTTGCACGGAGAACCTCTGTGCTCCTCCGCGTACTCTGCGCCTCTGTGGTTAAAGGAAGTCTCCAAGTGCAATTGCCCGGGGAAGGCAACCGGTCAAGACTGGCGGGAGATGACGACCTGAGGTCCGTCGTTCCCGAGAGGGCGGGATTGACGGTATTCCCCAACCCTCTCGTGCCGGTACTCAGAGTCCAGGTGGCAGGGATACCGGAGGGCGTCAGAACCGTTGGCCCCCTTACGGGGTAACTCAGAAGATTTCGATGCCGACGGGGCAGTGGTCGGAACCCATTACGTCGGGAAGTATGAAGGCATTGGTCAGGTTGGTGGCAAAATCGCTGTCGGTGAAGAAGTAGTCGATGCGCCAGCCCACGTTCCGTTCCCGGGCGCGCGTCATCTGGTCCCACCAACTGTAGTTTTGCGGTTCCTGGTTGAACCGGCGAAAGGTGTCGATGTAGCCGTGTTCAAGGAAGGTGTCCAGCCAGGCCCGTTCCTCTGGGAGGAAGCCGGAAATCTTCTCGTTTTCCCTGGGACGGGCAAGGTCGATTTCCTTGTGGGCGGTATTTACGTCGCCGCACACCACCACATTCCGGCCTTCCCGCCGCAGCCTGTCCACGTAATCCAGGAAGGCGTCGTAGAACTCCATCTTGTAGCGCAGCCGTTCGGCGGACTGCTTGCCGTTGGGGAAATAGATGCCCAGGAACACGAAATCATCGAAGTCTGCGACGATGGTGCGCCCCTCGCTGTCGAACCGCTCAACGCCCAGCCCAAAGCTGACGCTGCGGGGTTCGTGGCCTTCTCGGGTGTAGAGGCCCACGCCGCTGTAACCCTTTCGCTCGGGAGTGGTGAACCGGCTGGAATAACCTTCCACCTGCTTCAGGGCGTCGGGCAGTTGGTACTCGTGGGCCTTGGTTTCCTGGAGGCACAACACATCGGGCTGCGCTTCCTGGAACCACTCCAGGAATCCCTTCTTGTGGACTGCCCGTATGCCGTTGACGTTCCAGGAAATCAGCTTCATGCTCCATGCCCTCAGCCATGCTCACCCCGGAGGGAGAGGGGGTAATTGCCGTTGAAGCCCGATTTTACCACAGGCATCGGGCCGTGCTGGTGGTCCGCCAGGAGTTGCATCTGTTCAGAGTTTGTGGGAAAGCCCACAAACTCTGAACAGTTACCTGCAGTCGGGTGTCGCCCTATCGCAGTGAACGCCATTGACCAGAATGCGGTTGCCCCTGCAAGCAAAACTCAAACAGGCCACTATGCCTGGCGGTTGCGGCTCTGCACCCAGAAAGAACGACGCTGGAAGGGATAGCCCGGAACGCCAATACGCCGCCTCTCTTCTCCTGCGAAAAGTCCCGGAAAGTCGATTGCTGCTCCCAAGCCGTAGGCCGCCGCCACTGCTTCCACAAATCCCCTGGCCTCCCCTTCCGAACGGAGCAACCCCTCTATGACTGTTGGACCGGTACCGTCTCGTCCGTTATCGTTGATGGTCCCTTACCATCTGCGCGCCCTGCTTCCACTTCGGTCCCACGGTCAAAAGCACGTCGGCGGAACCGGCTGCCAGTGTTTTCGCGCAGGCCTGGAAGTCAGCCAAATCTCCCGTCAACCGCCGCCAGTAACCGTTGTCCAGGGCGTCCGTGGGCTGAACGACGCGACCTGTGACGCTGCTGACCAACTTCAGGGACGGTGGCCGAGTCTCCACCAGGGGAAGCGCCGCGTCCGGGCCAGTCAATGCCGCAGCGAGCAGCAACCCGTCTTCCACGGTGAGGATGCCGGCGGCCTGGGCCGCGGCAATCTCACCTATTCCCTGTCCCAAAACCGCAACCGGGCGGACTCCGGCGCTCTCCCACAGGGCCGTCGCCGCCGCTTCCAGTGCGTAGGTGGCGGCATTGGCCAGTTCAGAATCTGGCAGACTCTCTTCAGCCCCTGCCTTACCGAACATGGCCTCCAGCAGGGAGCAGCCCTTTTCTTCCCTTACCACCTCGTCGCAGCGGTCCAGAACGGCCCGGAATGCCGGCTCCGCCCGGTACAACTCTTCGCCCGCCGCTTCCCATACGGCGCCGGAGTTGGCATAGACAAAGGCGAACCTCGGCGCAGCCTCAATTACCGGTTCGCCGGGTGTCCTGGAAGATTGCGCCAGTTCTTTCAGCGAGGCCCTCAGTTCGACGATGTCGTCAAAAGCAACCCCCGTACGGAGGGGGAAATGGCTGCGCCCCGCAGCCGCAGTCCACGCCATATCGGCGAGGAAGCCTGTCGCACCAGCATCTGTGGCTGCCGGTATATCCCCCTTCTGCAGCCATGACAGGTATGCTCCCGCCAGGTCCCTTAGCGCCTCGGGAGACTTGGCGGAGAGGGGCAGAATCCTGGAGATGCGGGCCTGCTGCTCTTCGGCCGGTTCCGGTGATTCGGCGTTACCCCGCTGCGAGGCGCCCGGGGCCTCTTGCGCCTTGCCAGCAGGCCACGGCCCGTGGTCTTCCGACTCAGCGCCATCGGCAACGTAACGGTAGCCCTCCAGGACCACGTGAGCATTGGTTCCCGAAAGGCCGAAGGAATTAACCGCCGACAACGGCGGCCGGTCGGGCAAGAGAGGCCAGGCAGTCTGCTCCGAAGTAATGTGTACCGGCATCTGGTGCCAGTCGAAGTTGGGATTCGGTTCGTTGAAGTGCAGGTGCGCCGGAATGACTCCCTTGCCCATCGCCATTATGGCCTTGATGATGCTGGCCATACCCGACGCCCACTCCGCATGACCTATATTGGTCTTGACCGAACCCAGCAACAGGGGCCGCTCCGGCTCCCTCTCCCTGCCGTAGACCGAGGCCAGGGCACGCAGTTCAATGGAATCACCCAATTCAGTCCCCGTGCCGTGGGCCTCCAGGTAGTCTACATCGGCGGGAGACACGCCGGCACGAGCCAGCGCCTCTTCCATAACCCTTTCCTGGGCCGGCCCGTTGGGGACCGGCATGGCCGCGCTGGCGCCGCTCTGGTTGATGGCCGTGCCCTTCACCAGGCCCCAGATGCGGTCGCCATCGGCTTCCGCCTGGCTGAGACGCTTCAGGATCAGCACGCCGCAGCCCTCGCTGCGTACGAAGCCGTCGGCGGCAGCGTCAAAGGCGTTGCACCGGCCGGAGGCTGACAGCATCCCCATGTCCCGGTGGAACCGGGCTATGGGCAGCGACAGGGTGGTATTGACGCCGGCGGCCAGCGCCAGGTCCACCTCCCCCCGGTGCAAGGCCGCCGCCGCCTGGTGCACCGCCGCCAGCGACGAGGCGCAGGCCATGTCCACCGGCATTGCGGGACCTTCCAGCCCCAGGGCAAAGGCAATTCGGCCGGCGGTCAGGCTGGGGCTGGTCCCGAAATACAGGTCGTCCTGGCCGTTGGCCGATATGACCTCTCGATATTCGCTGGTGCCAATACCGGCATACACCCCGGTGCGGCTCCCCCGCAGGCTCTCCGGGTCCACCCCGGCGTCCTCCAATGCGTGCCAGGTAGTCTCCAGCAACAGGCGCTGCTGGGGGTCCATCATTCGCGCCTCAAGGGGGGATATGCGGAAGAAGCGGTTGTCGAACCGGTCCAGGTCTTCAAGGAATCCACCCCGGCGGAAAATCTCTTCCTCCCCGTCCGGGTCGCCGGTCACACCCGACCAGGGACCACCCACCGGGCGGCCGTCAGTAATCGCGTCTATTCCGTTTTCCAGCAGGCCCCAGAAGGACTCCAGGTCCGGCGCCCCGGGGAACCGGCAGGCCATCCCGACTATGGCGATGGCATCCTCATCGGTATTGACGATGAGTTGCGGCCTCCGCAGACCCGGGACCGCGGCCGCCTCGACGACGGCAGACCCCAGGACCGGGCTGAGTTCGGCGCCCAGGTGCCCGGCCAGGGCTGCGATGTTGGGATAGTCGAACACGGCCGTATTGGAGACCACGTATTCGCCGGCCAAAGTGCGGTTCAGGCGATTGCGCAGTTCCACCGACATCAGGGAGTCCATACCCAGGTCGAAAAAGCCCACATTGGGAGCCGGGGCCGTCGGCATCCGAAGCACCGCCTGCAATTCTCTTTGCAGGAAGGGTACCAGTACCTGCTCCCAGGCTTCCTGAGGCGTGGCCTTCAACTGGGACAGGAAGTCCACCCCGTCACCGGCAAGGGTTTGGTCGCCGTCGTCCTCGCCGGGCAGCAATTCGGACAGGAATGGCGGCGGCTCCTCGAAGTTTTCCGCCAGGGCCGGCCAGTCCACCGCTGCCACCATCCCGAAAGTCATGTCCTGGTGTACCAGCTCCTCGAAGGCCCTTAGTCCCTGCTGCGGGCTGAGCCAGCCCGTGCCCGCTGCCTCAAGCTGGCGTTCAATTCGCTGCCGCTACTCTTCGGCCTCGCCCAGCCCGGACCAGGCCCCCCAGGCTATGGTCTGCCCCGGCAGACCCAGGGAGCGGCGGTAAGCGGCCAGTTGGTCCAGGAACGTATTGGCCGCCGCGTGGTTGCCCTGTCCCGAATTTCCCACCACTCCGGTAATGCTGGAAAACAGGACAAACAGGTCCAGGTCACGGTCTAACGTAGCCCGGTGCAGATGCCACGCTCCCAGCACCTTGGGCCAAAGCACCTGCTCAAACCGCTCCCAGGTCTGGTTGCCCAGGGAGCCGTCGGACAGCACACCTACGCTGTGAATTACTCCGGCCAGGGGCGGCATCCCGGTGTCGATCCGGGCCAGCATTTCATCGATGGCGACGGGGTTGGTCATGTCGGCCAATTCCACGCGGACGTCGGCGCCCTTCCGCCTCAGGGTTTCTATGATTTCCTGCGCTTCTGGGTCCGGGGTCCGGCGGCCGTTCAGGACGATTACTCCGGCGCCTCGCTCGGCCAGCCAGCGGGCTACCACCGTGCCAATGCCGCCAAGACCGCCGGTTACCAGGTAGGAGCGGTCGTGGCGCCGCTGACCACCGGCCAACCGCGGCATTACCATGACGTTTTTCCCGATGCGACGGGCCGACCGCATAAACTCCATGGCCGCCCCGGCCTCCGAGACCGGCCAGCGGGTGTGGGCCAGCGGCTTCAACGTGCCGCCCGAAATCTTCTCCATGACGGAGCGGAGTACGCCGCCCGGATGGGACGGTTCACTCTTCTTCAGGTAGTCCAGTTCGAGGATGGAATAGGCGACATCGGGGCGGGACTCTGCCATTTCCTCCTCGCTCCAGATGTCTCGCCGGCCCATTTCCACGAAACTGCCCCCGTCAGCCAGGCAGGACAGGCTGGCCTCGATGAACCCTGGGCCCGTCAGGCTGTTCAACACCATATCTACGCCGGAGCCGCCTGTTGCTTCCAGTATTCGCCGGCCAAATTCGGTAGTCCGGCTGTCGAAAACGTGCTCTACGCCCAGGGACCCGAGGTAGCCCTGTTTGGGCTGGCTGGCCGTGGCGAAAACCTCGGCCCCGACACTTTGCGCCAACTGTACCGCCGCCAGACCCACGCCACCCGATGCGGTGTGGATGAGCGCCCGGTCGCCAGCCTTCAGATTTGCCATCTCAAAGCTAAGACCGGCGCTGACGAAGGCTGAGGGTATGGTCGTCAGCGCAGCCGCCGACATTCCTTCGGGCGCGGGGGCGACCAGTTCCGCCGACGTTACCACCTCGGGCCCGAAGGTGCCAAAGCCCAGCCCGACTACCCGGTCACCTGCTGCCACCTTCGTCACGTCGGAGTAAGTTTCCACTATGCGGCCGCAGAACTCCTCGCCCAGGAGGGGGTCGGCGGAGGTTACGACTCCCATGCTGAGGAGCACGTCAAGGAAGTTCACGCCCACTGCTTCCACGGCTACTCGGACCTGTCCCGGTTCCAGGGGTCGGCTGGCAGCGGGTTCGGCGTGCAGGCCCTCCAGCCCTCCTCCGGCGCCGGGCATCAGGCGCCAGTCGGCTTCTTCAGGCAGGTCGATTCGCGCCCTTGCCGTTCCGCCGCGGACCAGGCGGGCCGCCAGACGCCTTCCGTCCCGGAACGCTACCTGGGTCTCCGGGTCGGGAAACATCAGCTGGTTGACCAGATTCCCGCCTTCGAGTGAATGACTGGGGAACGCGGCGGCGGGGTCCAGGTCCAGCATTCGCGGGCAGAGTTGCGCTGCTTCGCGGGCCACAACCTTGCCGAAACCCCACAAAGAGGCCCCGGCAAGTTCTCCCACGCCCTCGCGCATGTAGTCCCGCTCCAGGGCCTGGGCCCCTCGCGTTACGAACCACAGGCCCTTGTCCAGCGAGATATCCGCATCCTGCAGAGCCTGGGTCAGGGCCAGGGCGGACTGCCCGGCCCGGCGCACGTCGTCCGCCATTTCTTCGGTGGAGGCCTGAACTCCGTGGCCTTCGGTGGCAAAGCAATGGACCACGCCCTTCAGGGGCAGGTCCCCTGGCAAGCCGTTCAGCAAGCGCAGCCAGGAGCTCCGGTCGCCAGGTTCCACCGTTTCATGCCGAATGCCCCTGGAGGATTCGCGGGAGGGCACAAGACCCGACCCTACGTCCGTTACTTCCACCACTTCCACCACTTCCGGCGCCGGGGAAGCCAGGACTACGGTCTGGTTTTGCTGCGCCAGGGCTGAGGCCAGCTCCTGCGAGAACGCGCGCTCGCCCCCGGCCACCATCCAGACACCCGCCTCCCATTCAACTTCACGGGGCCCTTCGGCCAGGACGACGCCCGAACCCAGCGGCCGCTCGTCAGTCCCGGGTTCCCCGCCCAGAACGGCCGACTCCACGTAACCGGCATGGGCCAGGGCCCGCCGCCAAACCTCCGGCGAGGCGAGGGCATGGTCGGGGCGATACTGGTCAGAGAACCTCCACCAGCCGTCCAGCTGCCCGAACACCATGTCCTGCCAGCCCCGGCCCCGCAGGTTTTCCACGGCGATCAGCTTACCGGAAGGAGCCAGCAACTCACGGCAATTGACCAGCGTCTCGCCAAGATTTCGGGTGGCGTGCAACACGTTCACGGCAATGACCAGGTCATAGGCATGCAGGTCAAAGCCCTGGTCGCCGGGGCTCCGCTCAATGTCCAGGGGTCGGTACTCCAGCGGGGCCCCCGAGTCGGCGAAACGGTTCTCGGCCTCGGCAAAGAAGCCGGCGGAAATATCGGTGAACACATAGGTAAAATTGCCGGGCCGCAGTTCGGGCAAGACCATAGAAGTGCCCGAACCGGTCCCCGCGCCCACCTCCAGAATCCGCAGGGGGCGCTCTTCCGGCCAGTCGGCCACGGCAGCCGCCACTGCTTCGCCCAGCAGCCGGTTGGTGGCGCGGGACGCCGGGGCGGTGAAGTAATAGTCCGCAATCCCGGGCCCCTCCCTGGGGAACAGGATGGACAGAGGATTCACGTCTCCCTGCAGCACCTCTGCCAGCGCGCCGGCGCTTCTCCGCAGCAGCCCCAGTTCCACGTCGCCGTGTGGGTGCCGGGCGGTCAACCGGTCATTGAAGGCATCGGGGTCGGCCAGCGTTTCATTGGGCAGAGGTTCACCGCTTCCTGTTTTGACCCGGTATTCGCCCTCATCCCGTTCCAGCACTCCGGCGTCGGCCAGCAGGCACAGCATTCTGTCGAAAAGGATTGCGTGTTCAGGAAGTACACCCAGCCGTTCCCGCAGCAACTCCGGGTCTACTGTCGTACCTGCCTCGCGCTCCCACCCCATTCGGTCCAGGGCCGCATAGGCATAGGCGCGGGACAAAAGCTCCGGTCGTCCAGCAGGGCAGACCTCTCCTCCAGGTTTACTCCCTCGCGGGCCAGGTATTCACCGAAAGTACCGGTGGCTGCGGCCACCGTGGACGGCGCGGCGAGAGCGTCGGCCGGCCGGAGACGGTCGAGCAGGGGGCTTTCACGCCAGACCACCTCGTAGAGCAGGTCCTCCAGATCCTCGGTGGCAGACAGCAGGGAGGCGCGGGAGGCGCGCTTCACGGCAAAGCCGGTCAAGCCGCCCAGCGCCAGGCCGTCGGGGGAGAAAAACCAAAGGTCGCCCGTCAGGGTTTCCGGCACTTCCGTAGGGGCGGTTCGCGAACCCATCTGTTCCAACAAATTAGGTAGAAAGGGAGGGAAGGGGTTAAAGTAGGCTATAGAAGGTAGGGAAGAAGTTGTGGACGGGAGGAGAGGGAATGGGAGGAGAAGCCAGTCTGGGCCAGGTGGAGGAGTTTCTTCGGGAG
>JAJEDS010000059.1 GCA_022821365.1 Dehalococcoidia bacterium
ATTGTGGCGGGGTTGAAGGAACGGGGGACCCTGAGCCCGGCCGAGTTCGTCCGCGCCTGCCTGGACCTGGTGGGTCCGGTGGAGGTGGACGACGGCACCTTCCAGGAACTGCTGAACCACGCCCAGGAGGGCGGCGACGTCAGCTGGGACACGGAGGACACTGCCGCCGAATCGGAAAAGCGCACCGGAGTAATGCTGGCGTTGATCGCCGCAACCCGGGAATTTCAGTTTGCCTAAGCCGGCCCAGAAAGGCCGGCCACATAAGCCAAATCGGGAGGACAAGGATATGGCAACTACCAAGAAAGATCCGGTGCTGGTGGTCCTGCAGCTTTCCGGCGCCAACGACTATCTGAATACGGTGGTACCCTTTACCAACCCCTTGTACTGGGAGAACCGGCCCAATCTGGGTCTGCCCGAGGACAAGTTGATCAAGTTCACCGACGACCTGGCCTTCCATCCCAGCATGGGGCCCGTGAAGGACCTGTGGGACCAGGGCCAGATGGCCATCATCCACGGCATCGGCTACGAGAATTCGTCCCGTTCCCACTTCCGGTCCATGGACATCTGGCACACCTGCGAGCCTGACAAGGTGGGTACCGAGGGGTGGCTGGGCCGAGTCATCCGCGACCTGGACCCCGTCGGCGAGAACGTGCTGAAGGGCGTGAACTTCGGCCAGGGGCTGCCCCGGGCCATGGCCCTTCGCGGCGTCCCCGTCACGTCGGTTTCCGACCTGTCTTCCTACGGCGTGCTGACCGACATTCCGGCCATTGGCGCCGGCGATGAACGCGAACAGATGCTGGAGCTATTCTCCCGCGTCTATTCGCCGGCCATTGGCACGGGTATGACGATGGACTACCTGGGCCAGACGGGGCGGGACGCGCTGAAGGGCGCCGACATTATCAAGGTGGCCCCCGAGCAGTACTCGTCCACTATCGAGTACGCCGACAACCCCATTGCCAAGAGCCTGAAGAGCGTGGCGCAGGTCCACCTGGCCAACCTGGGAACCCAGGTTTTCTACACCCAGTACGGCAGCTTTGATACTCACTTCAACCAGCTTCCCGCTCACGCCAAGCTGTGGACGGACGTTGCCGGCGCGGTCAACGACTTCTTCGCCGACCTGAAGGAGCACGACGCTTCGGACAACGTGGTGATGCTGGTCTTTACCGAGTTCGGCCGCCGGGTCCACGACAACGGCACCGGCTGCGACCATGGCCGGGGCGGCGTGGCTTTCGCCCTGGGCGACGCGGTCAGCCCGGGAATGTACGGCGAGTACCCGTCCATGAAGGCCGAGGACCTGTTCGAAGGGGACCTGGTGCCCAGCTACGACTTCCGGGGCTTCTACTCCACATTCGCCGAGCGGTGGCTGGGCCTGGACGCCAAGCCCATCGTTGGCGGCGAGTACGAGCAACTGGACTTCCTGTAGGCCGCAACGGCTGAGCCAGGTTTATGAATGTAGGGGCGGGTTTCAGACCCGCCCCTACGGGTAGCAAGCCAGAAGTCTGTGGCCATATTCCGTTGAGATAATCGAGGAGGCAGAGATGCTTACCACCGTCGCCGCCGGGCGAGTTTTTGATTACAGCCACTGCATGGGGATGTATTCCACTTCCGGCATCGGGTTCTTGGTGCCCATGGACTTTGCCCTGGGCAGCAACAACACCATGTACGTCCTGAACCGGGGCGTGGACGAAATCACCCTGCGCATCAGCAAATGCACCTTGGACCATCAGCATGTCGCCGACATCGGGCGATTCGGTATGGCGGACGGCCAGTTCGTCTGGCCCATTGCCATCGCCCTGGACGCTGACGAGAACATTTATGTGTCCGATGAGAACACCCACAAGATTACCGTAATGGACAAGGACGGCGGTTTCATCGCCAAGTGGGGCGAAGCCGGCAACGGTGAGGGCCAGCTGCGCGGTCCGGCCGGCATTGCGGTTGACGGCGACGGAAACGTGTTCGTGGTGGACAGCCAGAACCACCGGGTCCAGAAGTTCACCGGGGACGGTCAATACCTGGCTGGCTGGGGCAGCGAGGGCAGCGGCCCGGGCCAGTTCAGCAAGCCCTGGGGTCTTTGCCTGGACAGGGAAGGCAGCGTTTACGTGGCCGACTGGAAGAACGACCGGGTGCAGAAGTTCAGCGCCGACGGCCAGTTCCTGCTGGAGTTCAAGGAAACCCCGGGCGGCGTGGGCGGTCTGCACCGGCCCACCGGCGTAGCAGTGGATTCCGACGGCGATGTTTACGTGGCCGACTGGGGCAACCACCAGGTCAAGATATACGAACCCGACGGCAAGTTCATCGCTTCCCTGGTGGGGGACGCGGAAACCCCGTCGCCGTGGGTGCAGGACTACATCGACGCCAACCCGGACGTGGCCAAGGCCCGCCGCCGCACCAACATGGAAGTGGAGTGGCGGTTCAACCGGCCCATTGCCGTCCACCTGGACGCTCAAGACCGGGTCTACGTGGCGGAGGCGGTCCGCCACCGGATCCAGGTGTACACCAAGGAACGGGACTACGCGGAAGCGGCGATAAATTTGTAGACCACGGGTTGAGCGTTAGAGCAAATAAAACGGGGCAGGACTTCGACAGCCTGCCCCTCTTTCGTATTAGTATTGGAGATTGCGCTTTTAGCTGGAGGCGTCGCCACTGTTTACGGCGAGTCGGCCGCCGGCGAAGCCCAGGAGAGCGCCAACGGAAAGCAGTACCATCCCCACGGCAATTTCCAGTAACTTGCTCTGGGCCGGCGTCATTCGTTCCATCGGTACCGGAGCCAGCCAAAGCAGAAGGGCGATACCCAAAGCCACAAGCACTAGCAAAGTTGCAACTGTCGAAACGGTGTACAGGAAAGACATTTGGACAGATTTCCTCAAGCGAAGCGGCATCCTGAATGAAGAGTTGCACCGTATTTGTTGTCTTTTGAGTTGGGGCCACGAGGAATAAAACAGCACTCCGAAGCTGCCCAATATGATAAGCAGACCGACAATTGCCAAAATGGGACCTAGAATGGGCGCGGTCGTTTCCATTGGATTCCACCTCCAGCACGTCAATCTATTGACTATTCTAGCACTTTGGTAATCGCAAAGAAGCAAAGCGCACGTAGGGGCGATTCGCGAATCGCCCCTACGTGCGCCAGCACCGTTCCCGCACGCCTCTCCTCTCATCCTTAGCTTGTCGAAGGATACACTGTCAAGGGAGAGGTGTCTCTTGAGATGGCTTAATTAGCCATCCATGCTCGTTTCTGCCAACGCTTCCACCAAACCCGGCAGTTGTTCCGCTCCCTCCGGCACGGTAATGGACGAACCGGCCAGGGCATCGCCGATGGGTTCGCAGCGGCCGCCCAGGCACTGGGCCAGGAAGGCTTCGGCGACGGCAAAGAAGGACAGGTTATTCTCCGGGCGGGCGAACCCGTGACCCTCGTCCGGGTAGAGGACGTAGGTGACGGGGATGTTCTTTTCCTGCATGGCGCGCACAATCTGGTCCGACTCGGACTGTTTGACCCGCGGGTCGTTGGCCCCTTGCCCAATGAGGAGAGGTTTCTGAATGTCGTCTACAAAGGACAGGGGAG
>JAJEDS010000293.1 GCA_022821365.1 Dehalococcoidia bacterium
CGAGCACCACAGCACCCCCACCAGCCTTGGCGCCGCCATGAACCTGGAGGCCGCCATCCTGGCCCGCATCACCAAAAAGCCCAAGATCGTCCTGATGGGCAATCCCCTGCCCATCCACGACAACCCCCTGCGCCTGGCCGAGGAACTGGCCGAGATCGACTGCATCTCCCGCGGCCGCCTGGTCTCCGGCTTTGTCCGCGGCGGCGGCACCGAAAGCTGGGCCACCAACACCAACCCCGTCTATAACCGGGAGCGGTTCGAGGAGGCCCACGAACTGGTAATCAAGACCTGGACCACCCCCGGGACCTTCCGCTGGGAGGTCAAGCACTACCACTTCCGGCACGTCAACCCCTTCCAGGTGCCCCTGCAGAAACCCCATCCGCCGGTATGGATTCCCGGCACGGGCAGCGCGGAGACCGCCGCCTGGTGCGCCGAGCACCACTACCCTTATTTCTACCTGGGCATCGTCCCCTACACCTTCGGCTACATGCAGGACATCTACCGCGATGCCGCCCGCATGTATGGCTACGAGGCGGGACCGCAGAACTTCGGCTACATGCTCCCCGTTCACGTCCAGGACACTGACGAGAAGGCCAGGGAGGCCGGCCGTGGCTTCCTGGAGGCCCTGGTCGGTGTGGGACGGGTGCCCATGCCCCGGGAATACTCCTTCCCGCCCGGCTACAACCGCGCCACCCGTGACCTGTGGGCCGACGACGAGCGTGAGGCCCAGGTCCGCGCCACCCGCGCCAACGACCCTTTCCGCACCGGCCCGGTGGACGACGAGACCTTCCAGGCTATGATCGACGATAACCGCATGGTCATCGGCAGCCCCGATACCGTAATCCGCAAGGTGCGCGAGGTGCTGGAGACGGTGCGCCCCGGCATTCTGGCCGTCTGGACCAACGACGGCTCCATCACCCACAAGGACACCATGCGCTGCCTCCAGTTAATGGACCAGGAAGTCCTGCCCGCCATCCGCCAGATCGGCGACGAACTCGAGCTCCCCGGCCCCTTCGACATAGACCCGTAGCTCCAATACGTCGTTCCCGCGCAGGCGGGAACCTCGCCAAGTCGTGACTCCGGCGAAAGCCGGAGTCCAAACAACAACAAGCCCGCCACAACAAAAGCCCGCCGGAATTAATCCGGCGGGCCTCGCTGCCAGGGGATGTCTTGTGTAAGCTGCTAGGTCAAAGGCCTACTGCGCGGCCTTCAGCAAGTCCCAGTGGCTGGTCTTCGACGACGCCGTGCCCGGGAAGGTCCAGCTTTCCACCACCTCCGGGTTGAACATCACCGTCAACCGGAACCAGAAGAAGGGTATGTCGGCAAAGTTGTAGTACCGGTCGTCGCCAATCTCCCTGATCAGCAGGTCGATGGCCTCCCGGTCAACCGTCTCCAACCCGACGTACTTCAGGTAGTTTTGGTCCTGAAGATCAGTCTCGTAACCGCCGCCGTTACCCGTGGCGGCAAAGCTCCAAACCCGCAGGCGGGTCGTCAGCGACCGCATGGTGATCACGTTGCCCCAGCCGCCCTTCTTGATGAACTCGCCCTTGGCACGGTATTCGCCCCGGACCGTTCCCCATTCGCTGTCCAGCAGGGTAACGTCAATGCCTACAGGTTCCCAGTAGTTGATCAAGGCTTCCAGCATCACCGCCGTCTCGGGCTCATCTGCCGAGAAGTAGTTATACGACGTGAAGGGCATGGGGTTGTCAGGAGTGTAACCCGCCTGTGCCATCAGCTGTTTGGCGGCTTCCTGGTCATAGCCATAAAGCTCTTCCCAGTCGGCTTCCCACTGGGGGTTGTAGCCGTTGCCCAGCACCGGGTGGTAGGCGGTGTTATACATCAACTCGCCGTCGCCCTTAAGCACATGCTGCAGCATTTCCTCTCGGTCAATCGCCTTGTTCATGGCCTGCCGAATGATCCTGCCGTTGGTAGGACTTGCCCACGGCACGTTGGGGTCGTAGTCGGGGTCCCCTTCCGAGAAATACAGGCCGCCCAGGAACAGGGACAGGTAATTGGTGGGCACACCGGCGGCAGCAGGCTGCATACCGCGCCTTCCCGCCTCCAGTTGCAACTCACGCGACAGGGCGGCCACGTGGATCTCTCCCGTCAGCAGCGCTGCCAGGCGGGTCAGGTCTTCCCGCACCCACCGGAGTTCTACTTCCTGGAAGTCGGGGTTCTCGCCGCGCCAGTGGGGCTGGGGGGCCTTCTCAAACCATATCCCCTGACCGGCTTCACGGCCCAGGTACTGGTAGGAACCGGTGCCGGCCGGCCTGGCGTCGAAGCCTTCCACTCCCTCGTTGTCGAACTGCTGCTTGCTCAGCATCAATATCTCGCCGCCGCCAAAGCCGCGGGAAAGAATGGCCGGCGTGTCAAGGGACAGTCCGTCAAAGGTGTACTTTACGGTATAGTCGTCCAGCGCCTCGGCCGTTGCTTCCCTGAAGAAGGAAGCGGCGCCGGACTGGGAGTCCTCGCCTATAGTTCGGTGGTGGGCGGCCACCGCATCGTGGGCCGTGAACTCACCGTAACCGAAGTGGAAGGGTACGCCCTCCACCAGGTTAAAGGTCCATTCGCGCCCGTCCTCGCTCCACTCCCAGCTCTCAGCCAGGCGGGGAATGCGCTCGTTGGTATTCGCGTCCAGCCCAACCAAGGTTTCCCCGTAGGGGTCAAACTGGTAATAGGAGGGGCGGCTGACCGTCCAGTGCCGGTTGGTTTCCTGCACCTCGCCGAGGGCATAGATTACCCGGTCCACCTTGGTCTCCACTGGCCCGGCGCTGACGGGTATGGGCGTGGGCGTGGCAATTACCGTCTTCTCCACCACGGTTTCCTTGGGAATCTCCTTCAGTACTTCTACCTCCTGTACTACCTCCACCTCCCGAATGACTTCCTTTTCCACCTCCACCGGTACTTCTACTTCTCTTACGACTTCTATTTCCTTGGGAACCTCAACTTGAACCTCCCTGACAACCTCCCTCTCCACCACCTCAGGCGCGGCCGTGCCGCAACCTACAAGCACGGTCAGGGCCATGATCAGGGATACGACTAGAACTGACCTGGGTATTTTTGACCAGAATGCCATCTATGGTTACCTCCTATTATGTGTAATCGGGTAAAGTATTCCGGTTTTGTATTAGAAACTGGCAGGCATCCGGAAATCTGGCGCAGTATAGAACCATACATTAGATTTTGTCAAACATTATAATTACTATTTCAATTAGCAGTTAAATGACTGTAAATCGTTAATATTTACTTACAACTGCTAGCTAATGGTCAAAAGATAAACCCTGTCGGAATACACCGACAGGGTTTCCTTTGAAGAGCGTATGCAGTTGGGCAGTTCGAGCGCCTCCAGGTTGCTCCTACTGTGCGGCTTTGATCAGGTCCCAGTGGCTGGTCTTTGAACCTGAAGTACCGGGGAAGGTCCAGCTTTCCACCACCTCCGGGTCGAACATCACCGTCAGGCGGAAGAAGAAGAAGGGGATATCGGCGAAGTTGTAATACTTGTCGTCACCGAAGTCCCGAATCAGTGCGCCTATCTTCTCTTCGTCAAAAGTGTCGAGCTCGGTGAACTGATTGTATCGCTCCATGATGAGTGGCGACTGGTAGTTGGGAGTGTTGCCGACGGCCCACGCCTGCAAGCGGGATGCCGCGGACCGGACGGTAATTACGTTACCGTAGCCTCCCTTCTTAATTTCGGCGCTCTTGCTCCTGGCGAATCCCCGGACTGTGCCCCAGTCGTTATCCAGGAGAGTCAGGTTGATCCCGATGGGCTCCCAATAGTTGAACAGGGCTTCCACCATAACCGGCGTCTCCGGCTCGTCCGAGGAAACATAGTTATATACGGTGAAGTCCATGGGATTGTCCGGCCCGTACCCTGCCTGGGCCATCAGGTCCCTGGCCGCATCCGGGTCGTAACCGTAAAGCTCATCGAAGTCATCTTCCCATGCGGGATTCCACCCCAACAGGCTCGGGTTCAAGGAGGTGTTGTACATCGGTTCGCCCTCGCCCCGCAGAACGAAGTCCATCATTTCCTGGCGGTTGATGGCCTTGTTCATGGCCTGCCGAATCAGCTTACCCGTACCCGGACTGGCCCAAGGTACGCTGGGATCATATTCCGGGTCACCTTCATAGAAGTAAAGGCCCCCGAAGTAGAGCACCAGGTAGTTGGTGGGCACGGCAGCCTCGGCCGGCTGCATGCCTCGCCTGGAAGCTTCAAGCTGCAGTTCCCTGGAAAGGGATGCGATGTGGGCTTCCGAAGTCAGCAGCATGGCCAGGCGGGTTACATCTTCCCGTATCCACCTTACTTCCACTTCATTGAAGTCCGGGTTTTCACCTCTCCAATGGGGTTGAGGGGCCTTTTCGAACCAAATGCTCTGTCCCTGCTGGCGCCCGCCGTATTGGTATGAACCGGTGCCGACGGGTCGCTCGTCTATTCCCTCAACGCCCTCCTGCTCAAACTGGGCGGCGCTGTACATCAACACCTCCCCGCCTCCCCATCCCCTGGAGACCCGGGCAACCATGTCCACCCCAACAAAGGGTATGGCAATGTTAACCGTGTAATCATCGGGCGCTTCTATTACCGCATCCGCGAAATACGTTGCCGCGCCGGACTGTGAATCGGGCCACTGGATTCTCTCAAAGGCGTGCAAGACGTCCCTGGAGGTAAACTCCCCGAATCCGAACTGGTAGGGAACGCCCTGCTTCAAGTGGAACGTCCATTCCTTGCCGTCTTCGGACCATTCCCAGTGGGTGGCCAGGCGCGGTATGCGTTCATTGGTGGTTGGCTCCAGCCCCACCAGGGTCTCCGCGTAGGGGTCGAACTGGTAGTACGACGGACGGCTGACGGTCCAGTGCCGGTTCGTTTCCTGCACTTCGCCAAAGGCGTAAATGACCCGGTCCACCTTGGCTACGACTTCCGTGGCGGCCATGGCGGGGATCGGCGTAGGAGTGGCGATTACCACTTTATCAATGGTAACTTCCCGCGGTATCTCCCTAATTACCTCCACCTCCTGTACTACCTCCACCTCTCGAATGACTTCCTTTTCCACCTCCACCGGCACTTCAACTTCCTTGACGACTTCTACCTCCCTGGGAACTTCCACCTCGACCTCCCTCACAACCTCCCTTTCAACTACTTCTGGAGCGGCGGCGCCGCAGGCGACAAGGAAGGCAAGAGCCAGAACCATGCAACCAAAGAGTGCTGACTTGGGTAGTTTCCGCAACCAACCTGACATAGTTGTCACCTCCCATACAGGGTCAACAAATACGGGTTCCGGAACGGTCTTCCCCTTGCGGCAAATCCCGCTCTTTGAGAGGGTTCCCCGAAGTGCGGGCAGTATATTGCAGAAAAAGCAATAATGTTAATACACATATATGTACTAAAATTAAAGCCGTATCTCGTGAAATTTTAACCAGAAGTA
>JAJEDS010000112.1 GCA_022821365.1 Dehalococcoidia bacterium
TTCCCCGTTGACCTTCAGCACTACCTGCCGGTTCAGCGGGTCCGTGTATTCGTCAGCGGTGACGATGTAGGGCCCAATGGGAGCGAAGGTGGCCCTGGATTTCATCTGGTAGAAGGTATTGCCCGGGGGCAGCACGCCGCGGGCTGAGCCGTCAATGAAGTTCAGGTAGCCAAAGATGTAGTCGTAGGCATCCTCGGGCTTAACGAATTCAGCGCGCTTGCCGATGACGAAAGCCAATTCCGCCTCGAATTCAAATATGGTTGCCGGAATGTCGGGCAGGATTATCGTTTCGTCGGGACCGATAATGCAGTGGGGCGACTTCTGGAAGGCATTGATGGGAGCAGGTTCATCCCTGGTGCCGTCCTCCATGTAGTTAACCGCCATGCAGACGATGGTGTAGGGCTTGGGCAGTGGGGGACGCACATGCACCGAGCTGATGGGCAGGCCATCCTCCGCATTCACAATGGCTTCGATGGCTGACCGATGGCCGTCAAACCCCTCAATTAACCGGTTGATCAGGTCTTGCGGCGAAGTGTGGCTAACGCCGCTGACGGCGGACGAAACGTCCACCAGGTTGTCTCCCTTGACCACGCCCAGCCTGTAATCATCAAAAAAGGCCAGCTTCATATCTGTTTCTCCTCTCTAAGGTGGTCTCGCTGACAAATGTACATTCCGACGGTCTGTCCTCGGGCTACACCAGCACACCGAAGCCGGAAATGGTGCAGAGCTCGATGCGGTTGCCGTCCAGGTCGTTGATGTAGAAGGCCCGCTGTCCGTCGTTGCGGGTCTGGATTTCCGTGGTCTCGATGCCCCGGTTGTTGAAATACTTGTGGGACGCTTCGATGTCGTCCACTTCAAAGGCGGTGTGGTGGGAAGGGGCGGACGGAGCATCGGGGTTTTCGATGATGTGCACCATGGCGCCGCTGGGCAACTGCAGCCAGTAAAGGTGGTCGCTGTTGACCATCTTGGGAATCTGCTTAAGGCCCAGGACATCCTCGTACCACTTCAGGGCCGCGTCCTTGTCTTTAACGTTATAGGTTATATGGTTGATGTTCTTGAGTCTTATGGGGTCATCAAGCATTGCATACCTCCGATTTTCCGTATTTTCGGGATGGCGCTATCATACCAGCAACTGCCCGCCAAACCAAATGGGTAAAGGTCAGGGCAACCATTGCGGTTGCCCCTTGGGATGCACCGGAAATCCCCGCCAACGGTGTGCTGGCGCCACGTCCTCAGACGCCCAGCACCCGTTCCAGGTTCTTCCAGAGGATGGCATCCTTTTCGTCCTGGGTCAGGCTCTCCAGGCTGTTGACCCAGGCGGTGGGCTCGTCTATGCCCATGTCGTAAGGATAGTCGCTGCCCAGGAAGATGCGGTCAATGCCCGCAGAGTCAATCATGTACCGCAGCACCGCCTCGCTGTGGGTCAGGCAGTCGTAGTAGACCTTGTTGAGATAGGTGCTGGGGATGTTTGCGCCCAGTTCCCGGGCTTCCGACCTCACCTGCCAGCCCCGGTCCAGCCGACCGGCGCCGAAACAGGTGAACCCGCCGCCGTGGGCCAGGCACACCTTCAGGTCGGGGAACCGGTCCAGCACGCCGCCGAAGACCAGGGTGCCGAAGGTAACCACCCGGTCGGAAAGGTTGCCGATGGAGTTGTCGATGGCCCACCCCTTGGTGTCCCGGGGTTTGACGATGGTATCGTCCCCTTCCTGGTGGAAGAAAATCAGCGCACCCAACTGCTCCGCCGCGGACCAGAAGGGAATGAAGTCCTCGTGGTCCAGGGTCTTGTTGTTGACGTGGTCGGCGATCTGCGCCCCCTTCAGGCCCAGTTCGTTGACGGAGCGCTCCAGTTCGGCTACGGCGGCGTTCACGTCCTGCATGGGCAGAGTGGCCATGCCGGCAAAGCGGTCGGGATGGGAGCGGGTGAGTTCCGCCACGTAGTCGTTGCACTCGCGGGCGATCCCGGCGCCCACGTCGCCCGGCAGGTCGTAGTTGTACATGCCTACCCAGGTGGTGAGTACATGTACATCCACGTTCACCGAGTCCATGTACGCGATGCGCTCGTCGGCCGTAAGAGAGTAGGCGGGATGGAGCCACTGGCGCTTGTCGCCCTGCACCAGGAATTGCCTGCCGTTCATTTCCCTGCGGGTAAAGCCGTGCCAGGTCTGCCCCTCGGGCAGATGGGACGCCGCCAGAGGCGCAATGTGGGCGTGAATGTCTATGCTGCGCATTCTAACCTCCAATTTAATCCACGAAGGACACGAAGAAACACAAAGAGAAAATACCCTAAATCCCCAACAATGCTTCCAGGTTTTTGTAGAGAATGGCTTCCTTTTCTTCCTGGGTAAGGCTTTCCAGGCCCAGCACCCAGGACACGGGCCAGTCGATCTGCATGTCGAAGGGCCAGTCGGTGCCGAATACAACCTTGTCGATGCCCACCGAGTCAATCAGCATTCGCAGGGACGGCTCGCTGTGGGTCAGGCAGTCGTACCAGAACCTGTTCAGATAGGCGCTGGGCGGCTTGTTAATGTTGGCCCGGGCTTCGGACCTGACCTGCCAGCCCCGGTCCATGCGGCCGGCTCCGAAGCAGGTGTAACCGCCGCCATGGGAGAGACATACCTGCAGGCCAGGGTACTTGTCCATAACCCCGCCGAATACGAATGAGGAGTATGTAATGGCCCGCTCCACCAGGTTGCCGATAGTATTGGGCAGGTGGTAACGAGTCGAGCGGTCTCCCACAACGGTCTGCATTCCCTGGTGAATCAGGATGACCGCGCCCGTCTGCTCAGCTACCTCCCACAGGGGGTAAAACTCGGGCTCGTCGTAGGTCTTGCCGTTGACGCTGTCGTCAATCATGGCGCCCTTCATGCCCAGCTGGGTCATGGCCCGCTCCAGTTCAGTGGCGGCGGCGGCAACGTCCTGCATGGGCAGGTTGGCCAGGCCGGCGAACCTGTCGGGGTGGTCCCTGGTCAGCTGGGAAACGTAGTCATTGCACTCCCGGTCCATGGCCGCAACGGTGTTGGCGTCCCGATCGTAGCTGTAGAAGACGGCGTTGGTGGACAGGACGTGAACGTCCACGCCCAGGGAGTCCATGTCGGCCAGCCGCTGTTCCGGCGTCCACATGGTGCGGGGCACCGCCTGGTGGAACTGGTGGGACATACCGCTGATGCCGTACCATTCCTCGCCCTGCTCCACGGCCCTGATGTACCCTTCAGGGCTTATGTGGGCATGAATATCAATGGATCGCATAGGTTTCAAGCTCCTGTTTGGTCGGTGTCGGGTGGGCTACAGGCCCAGCATCTTTTCCAGGTTCTTCCAGAGAATGGCTTCCTTTTCCTCCAGGGTGAGACTTTGCAGCCCCATTAACCAGGATACGGGCCAGTCGATCTTCATGTCCGCCGGCCAGTCGCTGCCCAGGACCACCCGGTCGATGCCCGCCGAGTCTATGAGCATCCGCAGGGCCGGTTCACTGTGGGTCAGGCAGTCGTAGTAGAACTTGTCGAGATACATGCTGGGCGGCTGGTTGATGTGTTCTCGGGCTTCGGACCGAACCTGCCAGCCCCGGTCCATACGGCCGATACCAAAGCAGGCGTAACCGCCGCCGTGGGCCAGGATCACCTTCAGGTCGGGGCACTTGTCCATTACGCCGCCAAAAGTGAAGGAGGCGAAGGTCACTGCCCGGTCGGACGGGTTTCCGACGGTATTCAGCACGTGATAACGGGGCTGGCGCCGCGACCCGATAGTGCCGCCGCCCTGGTGAATGAAGATGACGGCCCCCATCTGTTCTGCCGCCTTCCAGATGGGCAGGAACTCGGGTTCGTCATGGGTTTTGCCGTTGACCTGGTCACCGATCATGGCCCCTTTGAAACCCAACTGGTGGACGGCCCGGTCCAGTTCGGCGATGGCAGCGTTGGCATCCTGCATGGGGATGTTGGCCAGGCCGGAAAGGCGGTCGGGATAGTCCATGGTCATCTGATAGATTTCGTCGTTGCAGTCGCGGCAGATGGCTGCGGTAACCGCCACTTCCTTGTCGTACTGATAGAAACCGGCATTGGTGGAAACCACCTGGATGTCCACGCCGATGGAGTCCATGTCGGCGATTCGCTGCTCCGGCGTCCAGGCGTTGCGGGGGTTGAAAAGCTCGCCGTCAGCCGAAGTCATGCCGTGCCAGTCGTTGCCGGACAGCACTGCCCGCTGAAAGCACTGGGGGGTCGAGTGTGCGTGAATGTCTATGCTTCTCATTGAGTCCTTTTCGTTCAATCTTTTTCGTCGGGTTCCGATGTTAAATGAAGACTTCTAAACCGGGCGTCTTAACCCTCTTCGTCGCGCCGCCGCAGTTCTTCTTCCAGTTGGCGTATCCGCTCCTCGGCTCGTTGCCGGGCCTGCTGTTCCGCCCGCAGCAGGTCTTCCGTCTCGGTCAGGTTCATCAGGTACTCGCCGCTGGCCGGGTCGTACAAAGAGTACCATTCGCCCCGGCAGGTGAAGTAAATGTCCAGCAGGGGACTATACCCCTTCAGTACCCCGTCCGGCTCAGTGGTCAAGGGCAGCCTTTCGTACCGGCCCGCCACCAGGCGTTCCCCTACCAGGGGCTCGCCGTAGTACTCGCCGCCGGTGACGTCCAACCGCCAGTATTCCGGCACCCCCATCCCTTCGTATATTTCCCGCTTTCTGCCCAGGTCTTCCCGGGCCGTACTTTCCGATGCGACTTCCATTACGAAATCCGGGGGCTTGCCAACTTCCCAGGGCAGGTACAGCTTACGCCGTTTGATTGCATCCACATCAACGCCGAAGGCGATATAGCAGTCGGGCGACACCCTCCGGTTCAGGTTAGACGGGTCGTAGCACAGAATTGTGTTGCTGCCCAGAAAATCCACCGCGCTTCTGCCCCCACCGGCGTACCTGGCGGCCAGAATGTGGAGCAGTTCAATCAGGATAGGTGTCTGATACATACCGTCGGGCAGGGGTTCCGGTTCATCCGGGTCGTATTCCAGGGCGGCATAGTCGATTTCGGTAAGGTATTGGTAGGCGAGCTTGGTGGTCATTTCGTTCCTCCATGGGACGCGGTTGCGCTCGTGTTCCCCATGGCATTAAATGCCCAGCAGGTTTTCCAGATTTTTGTAGAGAATGGCTTCCTTTTCGTCCTGGGTCAGGCTTTCCAGTCCCAGGATCCAGGACACGGGCCAGTCAATGGCCATGTCCGCTGGCCAGTCGGTTCCGAAAATCACCTTGTCTATCCCCACGGTGTCTATCAGCATCCGCAGGGCCGGTTCACTGTGTGTCAGACAGTCGTAGTATAACTTGTTCAGGTATGAACTGGGCGGACTGCTGATGTTCACCCGGGCCTCGGGCCTTACC
>JAJEDS010000202.1 GCA_022821365.1 Dehalococcoidia bacterium
AGGGCGGCCACAAGGGCCGCCTCTACGGTGGGCATCCATCCTCACCCCTGACCCTTCTTCCAGAGGGCCGGGGGGTTGGCGTTAATTTTCATCGTCGTCCTGATGTTTCGAGTCGAGGGAGTCTCGAAGCTCATCAAGCTCAGAGGATATTTGCTGGAGCTGGGCAAAGGATGTGCCAAAGGAAATGGCGTACCGGGCGGCGCGCAGGCTGATAACGGGGTCCGGGTGGTCCATGGCCTGGTTGATTACGCTGGCGGCGCGAAGCATCATGCCCTGCAGTTCCTGGCGGGCCAATTCTGCGGATTCCTGCCGCATGCGAGTAATCTCCGCACGGAAGACAGGGTCATTCATCCAGCGGCTCAGGGTAGTCTTGCCAACTCCGGAGGCCCGGGCTGCCTGAACAAGAGATGGCGACAGGGCGACGACCGGGAGGGCAGACTGCTGACGGGGAGAGAGGGCGGGTGAGGGCACTTGCCGGTCAGCCTGGTCCGACGGGGAAATGGAGATAAGAGATGCGGGCGCAGGGGAAGCTTGTCGTTTGGCGGTCTTGTTTTTAGGCATGGTGTGGAACCGGTCCTCTTCAACAGAATGTGCCTGGCCCGGAACAGAGTATCCGGAACCAGTTATCAGATATGGTAGGGATGGGTTTCCCAGGATGGCAACAGGCAGCCGTCAGTGAAAAAGGGGAGTCCTCACCCCCAACCCTCTTCCAGAGGGCACGGGGAGAGCCAGGAATTGAGAATCAAGAGTCAAAAGTTAAAAATCAGGAATGGTTGGTCCGTTTTGGCCCTATCCACGGCCGCGCTTACCAAGGGAGAAAGGCACTTGCCCGGCGACGCGAACGCCTCTATTTGCCATCGCCCGCCGCCAATGGCACAATGACGGAAAGGGCAAACTTTCGTTCCCATACATAAATGCCAAGTTGGCCGGTGAGAAATACGTTGGTTGAAAGCAATAACAAAGTAGCGGTGCTGGGCGGCGGGTGCTTCTGGTGCATAGAGGCCGTCTTCAACATGATTGAGGGAGTGGAGTCGGTCATTTCGGGGTATGCCGGCGGCCACAAGGACAACCCCACCTATTACGAGGTCTGCAGCGGCAGCACGGGCCACGCCGAGGTGGTGCGGGTGGAGTTCGACCCCGAGAAAGTTACCTTTCCCGAGGTGCTGGAGGTCTTCTTCGCCAGCCACGACCCCACGACGTTGAACCGCCAGGGCCACGACGTGGGCACCCAGTACCGTTCGGTAATTCTCTACGAATCCGAGGAGCAGAAGACCCAGGCAGCGGACTTCATCAAGGCCCTGGACGCATCCGGCACGGAGAACGGGCCGGTGGTAACCGAGATCGCGCCACTGGACGTTTTCTACCCGGCGGAGCGGGAACACCACCTCTTTTACGAGCGAAACCCGGGCAGCATGTACTGCCAGATAGTAATCGACCCCAAGGTGTCCAAGGTCCGGCAGAAGTTCGCCAGCAAGCTGCGGTAGAGTATCCCAACCCACTTGCAATCAAAGTTGCCGGATAGAAAGGATTTCAGTCGAATCTCGGAATTGACAGTTTTGTTTGGATATCCTTTGAGGAACAGACAAGAGGCAAGCTGGGGATGGCTTCACCAGGTACAGACGTTGTTACCGGCGCCTTCGGCTTTACCGGCAGACACATAACCGAACGGCTGCTCGAGGCCGGCAGGACGGTAAAGACCCTTACCGGCCGCCCCCAATTGTGGGGCACCGCCAGCGACCCCTTTGGCGGGCAGGTAGAGGCCATTCCTCTTGACTTCGACCGCCCTGAGGCGCTGGCCGGCGTACTGCGGGGCGTGGACACCCTCTACAACACCTACTGGGTACGATTTGCCAATGGGCCGGTTACTTTCGAGCGGGCCGTGGAGAACTCAAGGGGCCTGGTGCGGGCGGCTACTGAGGCCGGCGTCCGACGCCTGGTGCATATCAGCATCACCAACCCGTCGGCCGAATCGCACCTGCCCTACTTCCGCGGCAAGGCGCTGGTGGAGGAAGCCATTCAAGGGTCCGGCCTCTCATACGCCATAGTCCGGCCGGCTTTGGTCTTTGGAGAAGGAGATATACTCCTCAACAACGTCGCCTGGGCACTGCGGCGTTTTCCCTTCTTCCCCGTAGCCGGGGACGGCCATTACCGCACCCAACCCGTGTACGTGGGGGACCTGGCGGAACTGGCCATTTCTGCGGCGGGAGAGCCGGAGAATAAAACCTTCGACGCCGTGGGGCCGGAAACCTATACCTTCGACGAGCTTGTGCTTCTGATGGAAAAACACGTTGGCAGCAGGGCGAGGCTGGCTCACATGCCGCAGTCACTGGCTCTATCCCTGTCCCGCATCGTGGGCTACTTCGTGCGGGACGTGGTGCTAACCCGCGATGAACTGGTGGGCCTGACCGCAAACCTGCTGGTTTCCACGGAACCGCCGCGGGCCACCACCCGCTTCAGCGAATGGCTGGAGGCTAACGGCGCAAAACTGGGCGCCGCCTACGCTTCTGAGATGGACCGCCATTACCGGATGCGCCCGCGGGGGCTGCTGGGAAATTGACCGCAACCGTGGCAACAGGCAACCCGAGATGACGCTGGACGGCAAGGTAGCCATTGTAACCGGCTCCAGCCGGGGCATCGGCAAGGCCATGGCCCTGGGGCTGGCCAGGGAAGGGGCCTCAGTGGTGGTGGCGGCCCGCTCGGAAACGGAGCGGGACCTGGCCCCGGGGACCATCTACGCCACTGTAACGGAGATAGAGGCCCTGGGCGGCAAGGCCCTGCCGGTACCCTGCAACGTGCGGGAAGAGGAAAGCATCCGCGCCATGGTGGAGCGTACGCTGGACGTTTTTGGCGCGGTGGACGTGCTGATAAACAACGCCGGCATTGGCACGTACCGCCCCTTCCTGGAGTCCACCCTGCGGGAGTGGGACCTGGTGATGGACATCAACCTGCGGGCCGCCTACATTGGCTGCCGGGCCGTGGCGCCGGTGATGGTGGAGCAGGGCGGGGGCAGCATCATCAACATATCCTCCCACGCAGCCGACAACATATTTTCCTCCACCCTGTCCGCCGACGCCGCCGAGGGCATTGCCATGATGGGGCAGGCCTACGGAGTATCCAAGGCGGCGGTGGAACGGTTCAGCTGGGGCCTGTCGGCGGAACTGGGCCGGTACAACATCGCCGTCAACGTGCTGCGCCCCCTGCGGCCGGTGCTGACCGAGGGGTTCCAGGCCCAGCGGCCCGACGCCGACTATTCCACCTGGGCCACGCCCGAGGATATGGTAAAGGCGGCGGTATTCCTGGCAGGTCAGGATGCCAGGGGCCTGAGCGGGGCCATAGTAACCGCGGAGGAACTGGTGCAGCGGCTGGGGTTGTAGTTGGGGCGGTGTCAGCTATTCAGATATTTTTCCCGCCGGCCGTCAAGGTGGCCAAGGCATAAAAAGGGAGGAACTGAATCCCTCCCCAACTCTACCGGTAGATAAGAGGCGCCGGCTTGCGGATTGCCAAACCGGCATTGCAACGCTTATTCGTCTTCCAACACCGGCGCCGAGTCCTGTTCTTCCACCTCATTCCGGTTGCCGCGACGGCGTACGCTGGTTACCCGTTCCCTGGCGGTACCGATAACCTCGCCGGCCCGCTCCCGCACGGGACCCGCGTACTCACCGGCCCGCTCCCGGGCCACGTCGAAATACTCGCCGGCCCGCTCGCGTACCAACTGCCGGGTCTCACTGCCGGGCTTGGGGGCCAACAGCAGCCCGATGGCGGCGCCCAGCGCGGCGCCGAAGACCATTCCGGTAACAAACTTGTCCAATCCGTTATCAGCCATAACTTCTACTCCTCACAAGACAGCCGCACCCGGCTTTCTCGTTATTCATACTGATATACATAATTATATGTTATCCGGGTAGCTCCGACAATCACCTCGCAATCCGATATATGCCAATTCGTTGCAAAACCAGGCTTCTCGAGATGATAGAATCTCCTGATCAGCGTTCTGCGAACATCAGGCCAAACTATTGGCGCTGAGAATCTTGCTTCGACTCTAACATTCCCCAATCAGAGGTTGGCATGGCTTACGATGAGAATCTGGCCCAGCGTGTAAGGCGCTTGCTGGGCCCCCTGGACAATGTACACGAGCGGAAGATGTTTGGCGGCCTGGCTTTCATGCTTAACGGCAATATGTGCTGCTGCGTGGAGAGGGACAACCTGGTGATAAGGACCGGGCCCGATGCTTACGACCAAGCCCTGACCAGGCCGCATGCCCGCATCTTCGACTTCACCGGCCGGCCCATGCGCGGCTTTGTGTACGTTGAGGGAAAAGGACTTACAGAGGAACAGACGCTGAGAGACTGGGTGGGGAGCGCGGTGGCATTCGCCGGCTCGCTGCCACCCAAATAGAGTTGCGACGCTTGGGCCGGTTGCTCCTTCCTCTTTACCCAGCCTGCCTGCCGGGAGTATCCTTGCCCAAATTTGATGATGGACGATAAGGCATGACAATTTCCGACAACGTACGCCGCTCCATGGCAGAGGGCGGCTGGATACGCCGCATGTTCGAGGTGGGCATTGCCCTGAAGGCCCAGTACGGCGATGACAAGGTGTTCGACCTGTCACTGGGCAACCCGGTGGTGGAGCCGCCGGCGCAGTTCAACGAGGAATTGCGGAGGCTGGCCCAGAGTCCCGCCAGGGGCATGCACCGCTACATGCCCAACGCCGGCTATCCTGAAACCCGGGCCGCGGTGGCGGAGACCCTGGCAGCGGAAACGGGGCTGGCCTTTTCGGTGGCGGACATAGTAATGAGCTGCGGGGCGGCGGGGGCCATCAACGTGGCGCTGCGGGCCACCCTGAATCCGGGGGACGAGGTCATCATCCTGTCGCCCTTCTTCGGCGAATACGTCTATTACATCGACAACCACAACGGGGTGCCGGTCATAGTCCCCACCACTGGAGATTTTGACCTGGACCTGGGGGCCATCGAGGCGGCCATTACGCCCCGCACCCGGGGTCTCATAATCAACTCGCCCAACAACCCGTCCGGGGTTGTCTATTCGCGGGAGCAGATAGAGGATCTGGCCGCCCTGCTGGAGCGGAAGCAGCGGGAGCTGGGCACGGAAATCTACATCGTCAGCGACGAGCCCTACCGGCACCTGATCTACGACGGTCTCACCTACCCGCAGGTGTTCAACCGCTACGACCGCACCATCGTGGTCAATTCCCACGCCAAGGACCTGGGCCTGCCCGGGGAGCGCATCGGCTACATAGCGGTACACCCGGACTACCCCAACAAGGGGGAACTGGTGGACGGCATGGTCTTCTGCACCCGCACCCTGGGGTTTGTCAACGCCCCGGCGCTGATGCAGCACGTAGTCCGAGGACTGCAGGGGGTCAGCGTGGACGTGGGGGAGTACCAGCGCAAGCGGGACCTCCTCTACTCCCAGCTGACGGAACTGGGCTACTCCATGGTCAAGCCCCAGGGAGCTTTCTACCTGTTCCCCAGGTCGCCCCTGGAGGACGACGCGGCCTTCGTGGACGCCCTGCAGGAGTGGAACGTGCTGGTGGTACCGGGCAGGGGGTTCGGCACCCCGGGCCACTTCCGCATCTCCTACTGCGTGGAAGACTGGGTGCTGGAAGGGGCTGTTGAGGGGTTTGCCAAGGCGGCGGAGCGGTTTGGGTTGTAGGGAGGTACGGGGGAGGCTATGGATATGGAAGACGTCCAATGGGATTTGCGGCCGGAGGGAAGGGCCTGGCAGGGCCCCGAGGCAATGGCCCGCTACCAATTATCCCCTGAGAAAATAGAAATGATCGGGGGGAAACTGTTTTGGTCGGAGGAGGAACGACTGACCATGCTGGCGCTTCTCCTGGAGAATGTTGGCGTTGACCTGGCTGTTCGCATCGGCGACCCGGAAGTGTGGCGAGCAGCAGTCGCCAGGCTTTCTGAGACCTGACAAATTGGTAACCGGGTTACTTCCTCATAGATTGTGAAGATGGACTCGTACTCCGAGCGCTAGTTTCAAGATATCTTATGGAACAATCTCCCTACATCAGGAAGGATGATGGAGCTTGTTGCCGCGCGAAGGAGCGGCTGATAATTGTCGGGACGAGTTGCTCGGGCAAGACGACTCTAGCCCGGCAGCTATCACGAATTTTGGGAGCTCCCTGCATAGAGTTGGACGCCATCCACTGGAAACCCGCGTGGCAACCTCGATCCGCAGAAGAATTTCGGCAATTGGTAATTGAGGCTGTGGCGGGGGAGAGGTGGGTGATTGACGGAAACTACAGCCGCGTACGGGATATTGTGTGGGCACGAGGGACGACTGTCATATGGCTCAACTATACCTTCAGGGTAGTGCTGTGTCGCGCGTTGCGTCGGACCGTAAAGCGGGCAGTGACCCGGGAAGAGCTGTTTTCCGGCAACCGGGAGAGTTTCAGGAAATCCTTCTTCAGCCAGGATTCCATTATCCTGTGGGTAATATCCAGCTATCGGCGTCTACGGCGGAACTACAGGCGGATTCTGGACAACGGGGAGTATCCTCATTTGCAGGTAATCGAGTTGCGCAACCCGTCCCACGCGGAAACGTTGATTGCCTCAATTCGCTGCCCGCCTGGTCGAGACTCCGCCCAGATCCCTGATGGGGAATGAGATTTGAGCTCCACCAGAAACTTTGAACAAGCTCGGGCCCATCAGAACTCAAACCTCACATTTGCACCACAAGTCTGTTCTTAAGCAAAGCCGGGGAACGTCAGGATAGGAGCGGAGAAGTCACGATACAAACCGCACCATTGACGTCCTGCCCCAAATCTCAGCTTTCGCCGAATACTGACCGTCTCCAGGACGCCTGAGTTTTCACCCTTGGTTTCCGCAACAAACGGCCCCTACCACCCAGCCTCCTTGGACGGCAGGCGGATGGTGGCGGTGCCCTTGGTGGTTACCTGCTGGCGCTGGTTTTCGCCCCAGATCTCCAGGTCCACCAGCTTTTCGCCGTTCTCTTCCCGCTTGCCGGTTACCGTGCCCTTGCACCAGGTGGTGTCGCCCACCACGTTGAAGCGGCGCAGTTCCACGTACATCTTCTTCAGGAAGCCGTCGTCGCCCATCCAGTTGGTCAGCAGGTGGCCCATCCAGCAGCAGCGCTGGCAACCGTAATCGTAGGCCCCAGGCAGCCCCGCGCTCTCCGCCGCCTCCTGGATGTCGTGGACCCGTATGATGGCTTCCTGCGCGCCGGTGTTGGGGTCGGTGAAGCCCCAGGAGGGGTGGCGCTGCATCTCCCGCAACTGGATGCCGTGGGAAATGCCTCCGATGCAGCCGGCCACGAAGGCGGTGATGTCGCCGTGGCTCATGGGGCCTTTCACCACCGGCTTCAGGGCGTCGCCTACCTGGACATCTTCCCACCAGCGGGGGTTGCCGCCGCGGATTTCCTCGCCCAGCACCACCTCCTGGATGGCCAGGATTTCGTCGCGGGAGTACTGATAGGGCTCGAAGGTGTACTTCTGACGTTCCCGGGCGGCGGTGCGCTCGGCACGGATCTGCCAGCCCCGGGTCTTGCCCAAAACCTCGCCCCGCTGGTTGAAGTAGTGGGTTACGCTGGACTGGATGAGGATGCGCCCGGCGAACTCGCTTTCCTTCTCCTCCAGGCCGGTGAACTGTTCCTGGACGGAAATCTTGTCGTCCATGTAGATGGGGCGGAACCACTCCCAGTCGTTGCCGGCGTGGAAGCCGTGGACGCCGGGGAGGCCGCCGGTGCGTCCCGAGCACCAGTAAACGCTGTACAGGAAGCAGGGCGGGGCGATGATCGTGCCGAATTTGCTCTGCTGCCCATAGCTCACGTCCCAGTACAGGGGGTTGCTGTCGCCAATGCCCTGGCAAAAGTGGCGGATGGCGCTGCGGGAAGCCTCTTCGTTGAAGAGACCAACACCGTACTGGCGGGGGCGGTTGTAACTGCCCAGCCGCGCCCGCAGCCGGTCAATGCCTTCCTGGGTGATTCTGCCTGATTCAAGGACCATGGTTGTTACTCCTGAATGGTTGTGGATATTGAGAGTTGTGGGCAGGAAAAGACCGGCGCCTTGTCTCTGGTTGAACTTTAGTCCTTTACCAGCCCGATTGCATACTCTTCGTGCAACCGTAATTCTATACCAGCATTGCCATTGGCGTGTCCGTTTGTCCACCGCGCTGGCATCATTCGCCGGTCCCGGTGCAGAGCCCGTTCCGCCACTCCCACCACTCCAAACCCCACCTGCTCCGCAATGCCGGCCAGGTAGTCCTGGGTGGCGATGCGCTGCCCCCGCATTGTGGATGGGCCCACTACGATGATGACCGCACGGCCGGGGCGGATGATGCGGTGCATTTCCGTAATGGCCTGGCGCATCTCACGCAGGTAGCGGGCAAGGACGCGGGACTTGGGGCGGTCTAATTCCGACAGGGCGGCGATGGCGCGCTGGGCATTGTCGGGCAGGGGTTCGGCTTCCTGGACGGACTGGCGTTCGGCGCCGATGTACTTGCCTCGAAGGTTGCCCAGTTCTCCGACCTGCTGTCCCAGCCATACCAGGGAGAACTTGTGGGCCCGCATGTAGTCCAGGGCGTTGGCGTAGGGGGGCGACGTTACTACCAGGTCAACGGAGTTGTCGGCCAGGGGCAAGCAGCGGGAGTCGGCGGCGATGAAGTGGCTGCTTGCTCCGCCCATATCCGGCGTTTCAGCGAAGGCCCTGGATGCCTGGCGGACCTGGTTCTGGAACATGCGAAAGGGGCTGCGGGGCTGCTTGTCGACCACCCGATGGGGCCGCGAGTGAGCCAGGTCGCGGGCGCGGGAGACGCCGCCGGACTTGGTGACGATGGTGGCGGAGAACAGGACTTCCAGCAGGTTCCGCAAGGCAGAGCCGGTCTCCTCCCTGATCTCCAGGGCCAGGGCGGCCAGTTCTGCCTGGGTTTCGGCTAGGAACCAGTAGTCCAGGAAGGCGTTGGTGGCGTGGTCCAGTTGACTGCGAAAGGACTCAAGCGGTTGATCTACTTCAATCCTGCGGCGGGCATCTGCCAGCACCCTTTGGCCTGCTTCTTCGACTACCTGGGGAGCGACCCACGTGGTCTTGGCAAGGCACTGGCGGGCGGCCAGCGGGTCCAGGTCAACGCCAATCACCCTGCGGCCTGTAAGCCAGCCTTCCAGCAGGGTGGAACCGGAACCGGCCATGGGGTCGAGCACCGTTTCGCCCGGCTCCGACAGGCCTTCGATGAAGTGGCGGGGAAGCTGGGCGGGGAACTTGGCGGCGAAGGCGTGGATGGCGTGCAGGGGATGGGGCCGGTCCCCGCCGGTGAAGGACAAGTCCTGGTCCAGCAGGCGGGCCAATCGTGCTGATATGCTGTCTGTGTCGGTACTCAAGGCCAACCCTGCCTCCTGGCCGGTGTTGGTGGCTATTCTAGGGCGCGGCTGGCTGCACGGCAAATGCCTGCCACTAGTCGGCGGGGGAGGCAGACTCCACCGGTTGGCGGGTACGAAGGCGTTCGGGCAGGCGGGGGCGCGGCAGGAACAGGAAGGTAAGCGCGGACAGGAAGAGAATGCTGATCAACGGGAAGAGGGCCAGGTAGTAGCTGCCGGTAGCGTCGAAGATCATGCCCATCCACACGGCGGTCCACATGGAGACAAGCTGGTCGGGGAGGTGCTGCCAACCGCGAAGGGTGGCGAAGCTGCGCCGTCCGAAGAACTCGCCCATCAATGCCCAGTTGAGGGAGTTGGCGCTTTCGGACAGGGCCTGCAGGATGGCAAAGGCGGCCAGTATCCAAAGGCTGCCGCTGGTGTTGAACATCAGGCAGAGGGCAAGGGCGCCGGCGCTCATGCACAGGGCGCTGAGCCGCTGTCGGGGGAACCGGTCGCCCAGCCAGCCGATGAGGGGGTTGAAGAACACGGTAGCGAAGGCCACCAGGCCCACGTAGAAGGCGGCGATCTGGAGGCTTTCGATCTGCTCGCGGCCGCCCTGCTGCAGGAACCAGACCATCACCGGGGCCAGCAGGAAGGAGAGGCCGGAGTGGGCGGTGTTGCGCAGTCCCGACGCCAGCACCAGCATCCAGTAGGAGGGGGTGCGCATGGCCTCCCGGGCGGTGAAGTCGTTCTCGGGGAGGGGCCACCGGGTACGGGACCGGCCATTACCCTGTCCTTCCGACCTCTCCGCTTCCTGGGCCAGGTCGCCGTCGGGGAGCAGGCCCATGGACTCGGGAGAGCGCTTGACCAGGAAGGAGAGGGGGACGACCAGCAGGATGATGGCCACGCCGGAGATGCGGACGGCTATCTCCCAGCCGAAGGTGAGGACCATCCAGCCGGCCAGGGGGGCGATGGCGCCGCCGAAGCCGTGGCCCATGGACACCAGGGACATGGCCAGGCCGCGGCGGCGGCGGAACCAGTTGTTGATGGCGGCGATGGAGGCGTTGTTGTAGCCGGAGCGGAAGCCCACGGACATGAGGCCCACGAAGACCAGCAGGAAGGAGAAGTAGTTGCCGGTGTAGGAGAGGAGGATGAAGCCCAGGCCGGAGGTGATGCCGCCGAAGGCCAGCATGGGGCCGGGTCCCAGCTTGTCGGTCATGTAGCCCATGAAGGGGCCCTGGATGCCGCCCATGAGTCGGCCCAGGGTGTCGGCCCAGCCGATGGCGGCGGCGCTGAGGCCGAGGCTGTTCTGGATGGGGATGATGTAAACGGTGAAGCCCCGGTTGAAGCTGCCCTGCTTCACGCCGTCGGTGATGAGGCTGACCAGCACGATCCACCAGCCGTAGAACAGCCGGGGTAAGGCCCATGGGGGCCGCTGCGGTGAGGAGGGATTGTCCAAGGGCAAATCCAGGTACAGGAGTTCCGGCTGCCGCCGGCCCACTTACTTTAGCAGATTGCGGCCCGGTGTGGTTGTTTATCCACGAATGGGCACGAATTTTCACTAATGATTGTTTCCCACAACCGTAGGGGCGATTCGCGAATCGCCCCTACGGTCGGTACGGCCTATGCCCGGTTTGCGCCACCCCCATCCCTTCGACGGGCTCAGGATGGACGGGAGGGGGTAGGGGCTTTTGCCCATTGGTAGAGGGCCTTGTTCGGCGCGGGTATTTCGGCGACGGAGGTGTAGTAGTAGTCCTGCCAGTTCTGTTCGGGGATGCCGGTGAAGAGCATGAGGTTGAGGGGGTACTCCTCGCTGTCGGTGGCGCGGCGGAAGTCGTCGCGGAAGAGGAAGGTAGGCTTGCCCAGGGCGATGGCCATGCCCAGTTCCACCATGACGCCCTCGTCGGGGGGCACGCCGTTGACCACGGCGAAGATGGCGTCGGCGTCGGCCACGTCGCGGAAGTCGGCCTGGCCCACCTGGTAGGCCCAGCCGGGGCGGGAGAAGTCTACCTGGTTATTGCGGTCGAAGGGCTCCCAGACCTCCAGGCCCAGGGACTCCAGGGCGGCGATGATGGGCGGCAGCAGCAGGTCGCGCTGCTGGGCGGAGAAGCCGTAGTGGTTGGCCAGGTATATGGTTTTGGGCATGGGGCCTCCGGGGATGCAAACATGGATGGACAGGATAGACAGGATGGGGGTGTTGCTTTTATTGTAACCCGCCCGGGTTGGGAGGGAGTACATGCTGCCGCCGAGTTCGGGGTTCCCGCCGGCGCGGGAACGACGGTTACACCCCAACCCTCATTGGCGATGACATTGGATTATTCAGCCCCATCCTGACCTTCCCCGGTCAAGGCGGAAGGGACTTCTGGGCAGGGCGGCCACAAGGGCATCTGTTCCAACAAATTAGGTAGAAAGGGAGGGAAGAGGTCAAAGTAGGCTATAGAAGGTAGGGAAGAAGTTGTGGACGGGAGGAGGGGGAATGGGAGGAGAAGCCAGTCTGGGCCAGGTGGAGGAGTTTCTTCGGGAGTGTGTGGAGGGGATGGAGCCGGACTATGGGGCGGGGAGAGTGG